>CAZKUO010000029.1:0-20600 GCA_964555975.1 uncultured Ruminococcus sp.
TGCGAGTGTGCTGGAATAGGCAGACAGGCACGTTTGAGGGGCGTGTGTCAATGACGTACGAGTTCAAGTCTCGTCACTCGCACCAAAATAAAAATCCCATCGGCGGTAGGCCGGTGGGATTTTTTTGTATTATTGTTTAAAGCGCTGAGATTTCTGCACTTTAAAATCAATTATAACATTTCTTTTCTTGCAAAAGCCTTGTGAACACAAATGTCAAGCTGAAAAGCTCGTTAACGATTCCCATATGTGAGCCGTTAACGGTATTATACTCACGCCACCGGGCAGAGCGGAAAAATACAGTGAAAAATTCTCGGGCTTAATTTTCTTTATCAAACACTCTTACAAAATCCACAATAAAGGCATCGTCCCGATATTCGCCGGAAACAGCCATCGGCTTCGATTGGCGGTATCCGTAAACTTCTGTTGTCAAAAGTATAAACTGCGGCACATGAGATACGTTTTTATCGGCGTGCGATACCAATTTACCGTCACAGTAAAAATCATATCCGTCGGGTTGCCAATTCATACCGAAATAATGCCACCCATCTTCAGTCGAAGCAAGCTTGTATTTTACTCTGCCTTCTTCTCTGAACTGCTTTCCGTAACCGCCCATTATATTACCGGTAGTAGCCTCACCCGAACCGAAGCATTCCATAATATCGGATTCTATACCGCACCATTCCGGTTCAAATCTGGCACCGATAGTCGGTGATTGTGTCCAAAAAGCGCTCCACATAATCTCGGGCTCTTTTTGGAATTTACAGCGACATTCATAATATCCGTAGCGATGAACAAATTTCGGTTTTTCTAAAATTCCCAATGGCCAAATTTCTTCTTGTCCCCAAGGATTTTCCGTTCCGCTTTTGGGAATATCAAAGGAATTTGAATCCGTTTGAAGCTGCGGAGAAACATAGCAGCCGTTTTCTTCCACACGGTGCAGCTCAATATGGCTTTTACCGTCCAAAACTATCCCTCTGTCGGTATAAGCCTCAAACCGCTTTCCCCAAAAATTCAATCTGTAGCTCCATTTTGTTGTGTCAAGCTCGGTTCCGTCAAATTCATCACTCCAAACCAATTTCCAGTTTCCGTCAGGCAAATAGCTCGGCTCGTGATTTTCAACCTCGAATTTTTTCATTGAAAGCAACCTCTTTATTGAAATTTATTTGATAATATGATATTATATTTTTTAATACAATAATATCATTATATTACTTTTTTTATTAGATTTCTTACTTTTTTGTGAGGTGGCAATCATAAATAATTTCAAAATAGCCGATATAAGAATTTACAATTCACAAATATCACGTCCGGTTGTTGATGTATCAGGCAACAGAAAAACCGCAATGTTTGAATTGGAATTGCCGATAGATAACGGTGGCGTTTCATATATTGATCTTGATGCTTCACCGATAACCGAGGATTTGTTTATCTGTGCGAAGCCCGGACAAACAAGGCACACAAGGTTTCCGTTCAAATGCTTTTATGTGCATTTATATGTAAGCGATAAGACATTGTGCGAAACGCTTGCCGCGGCTCCGAATTTTATAAAAATAAGTAATCGCAAAAAATATCTTGAAATTTTTGAGGAATTATATAATTGCCGCAATTCGGATATTAAATATTCGGAGATACTGCTTGAAAGCCTTTTGCTGAAATTAATATACACTTTTTGCAATGATGCTACACTTAATGACAGAGGCTATAATTCCGTATATAATCACATTATTAAAGACACCATAGAATATATTAAAAATAATATTGCGGAAGATCTTTCACTTGAAAAAATGGCAGAGCGCATTTCTTTGAGCCCTATATATTTTCATAATTACTTCAAATACGCAACCGGCCAAACTCTGCATAATTATGTTGAGGATATGCGTATAAAAAAATCCGTTAATTTAATGCTTTCAACCGATATGACATTAACCGAGATTGCCTTTGCCTGCGGCTTTTCCTCACAAAGCTATTACAATTATGTGTTCAAAAGAAAAATGAATATAACACCGAGGAATTATATAAAGAAACTTAATGAAAATTATCAAATTTAAGCAGTTTATAATTACCCGTTTTCAGTAAATCAAGCGTTATGTGATACTTCCCGTCACGCATATCTATCGATCCGAAAATTTCCCCGCACCGCGGGGACATCTGTCCTAAAGGCTTGGGGGCCTTAATTGGCCTGTGCAAACGTCAAAACCCATCCGTAGGGACAGGCGTCCTCGACTGTCCGAAGTATCGGCCGATATTCTGTGAACATTTATACGCACAAATAATATCTTTCATCGTAGGTCGGGGGCTTGCTCCCGCCGTTTTTTTGCAACAGGGCTGTCACTTGCATAGTTTGACAGTGTGTTAAAAAACTCTTTACAAATTGAAGCAGATATGTTATATTATTTATCGGAAATCCTTTAAAGCGGTACCGAGATACCGGCAAGGCTTTGAAATGCGGGGCTTTTGTGTCCCGTGCGTGTTTAGATTTGCGGTGCCTTGCCAAGTGCGGGCGCCTTTTTTGTGCCATCAGTGCATCATTGTCAACTAAGGAGGGCAATATGGAGAGCTTTAAGGCTACACTTATGGATGAAGCTGCGATTATGCGCGCATTAAAGCGAATATCGCACGAAATACTCGAAAAAAACAACGGTACCGACGGGCTCTGCATTGTAGGCATAAAGCGGCGCGGTGCTACACTTGCGGAAATTATTTCGGATAATATTTTTTCGGTTGAGGGTGTGAGAGTGCCCACAGGCGCACTTGACATTACCTTTTACAGGGACGATCTCACCGCAATTTCCTCCGACCCGGTAATCCATCACACCGACCTCGGTTTTTCGGTTGTGGGAAAAAAAATTATTTTGGTTGACGATGTGCTTTACACGGGACGAACGGTTCGTGCCGCGCTTGATGCCCTTATGAGCTACGGCAGAGCAGCGGCTGTTCAGCTTGCCGTGTTGGTTGACCGCGGGCACCGCGAGCTTCCCATTCGCGGTGATTACGTGGGTAAAAACGTGCCTACAGCAAAAAACGAGCTTATAGCGCTCAAAATCCCGCCGTATGACGGTTTAACGGCGGTTGAGCTTTACGAGGTATAACGGCTTTAAGCCTTTATATAAATTTTAAATATGCCTTTGGGCAAAAAACAGGGGGATGTCAAAAAAATGAAACTAATCTATGGCATTGATGACAGGCCGAAGCTCGGCAGAGTCATCATCTTCGCGCTCCAGCAGCTTTTGGCTATACTTGCGGCAACAATCGCGGTTCCGGCAATTGTTCAAAACGGAATGTCTCAGTCGGCGGCACTTTTCGGCGCAGGTGTGGGAACACTGGTTTATCTTCTTTTCACAAAATTCAGAAGCCCGGTATTCTTAGGCTCCTCATTCGCCTTTATCGGCTCTATGCTTGCGGCCTTTGCAGGTGCGGTATCGGCCGAGGCGGGTTATGTCGGCCTTATTCTCGGTGCTGTTTTTGCCGGTCTTGTTTATGTTGTTATCGCAATAGCGGTAAAGCTTGTGGGAGTCGGCTGGATAAACAAGCTTATGCCCGCAGTGGTTATAGGCCCCACGGTTTCAATAATCGGCCTGTCACTTGCGGCCAATGCGGTAAGCGACATTACAAAGGGCAAGGTTCTCGATGCCGAGGGCAATTCACTTGCAAATCCGCTTATCTGCCTTTTGTGCGGCATTATAACCCTTTTGGTTGTAACTATTTGCTCGGTATACGGCAAAAAAATGGTTAAGCTTATTCCCTTTATCATTGGCATTTTGGCGGGCTACGCGGCAGCGGCAATCTTCACCGTTATAGGCATTGCTACCGACAATACCGCACTTCAAATAATCAATTTTGAAGTATTTAAGGGTATGAGCATTGTAGCCGTTCCCGATTTCACCTTCTTTGAAGCGGCAAAGGGACTTAAGGCAATTGACGCTCAGTACATAGCAACCGTAGCCGTAGCTTACATCCCCGTTGCATTTGTTGTGTTTGCAGAGCACATTGCCGACCACAAGAACCTTTCCTCAATTATCGAAAAGGATCTTCTTGTTGAGCCCGGTCTTCACAGAACACTCCTCGGAGACGGTGTGGGCTCCATAGCAGGTGCTTTCTTCGGCGGCTGCCCCAACACCACCTACGGTGAGTCGGTAGGTTGTGTTGCAATAACCGCCAATGCCTCTATTGTAACCATACTCGCAACTGCGATAATGGCAATTGTGGTTTCCTTCTTCGGTCCTTTCGTAATTTTCCTTTCCACAATACCCAACTGTGTAATGGGCGGCGTTTGCGTTACACTTTACGGATTTATAGCCGTATCGGGTCTTAAGATGATACAGGAGGTTGACCTGAACGATAACAAAAACCTCTTTGTTGTCGCCGTAATACTCATCTGCGGTATCGGCGGTCTTACCGTAACCTTCGGTAAGGTTACAATCACCTCCATTGCCTGCGCTCTTATTCTCGGCATAATCACAAATACAATTCTTTCCGCTAAGAAGGACAGCAAATAAGCCACAAGTAACAGTAGGTTGAATTTAATTAAACGGTGTGTAGAAAGCAAGATTTCAAGCTTTTTACGCACCGTTTTGATATTTTAGAACATAAAAACAGGCACTTTTTTCATATTGCTTTTAGGTCAATTTCTGTGGTATTATAAAAGCAGAGTGTACATTCGGAGAGGATGATTTTATGCTTAAGCAGGAAAAAATCGAAAAAAAGATTGACGAATTAATGAGCCGTATGACCTTGGAAGAAAAAATAGGTCAGCTTTGCCAAATAGGCCCGTCCCCCGTGGGCGGCTTTGAAATCAGCGAAGAAGAAGCGGCACAAATGCTAAAGGATAAAAGCATTTCAAAGGCTACATATGATTCCATTGTAAACCATACAATGGTGGATAAAAACGAGGAGGAGGTGCGCCGCGGTCGCGTAGGCTCATTTATAGGCTTACGGGATGCACACACCTCAAACCGCCTGCAAAAAATCGCAGTTGAGGAATCACGCCTCGGGATTCCTCTTATAATGGGGCTTGATGTTATTCACGGGCACAAAACAATATTTCCCGTACCGCTGGCGCAGGCCTGCACCTTTGATGATGAAAGCTTTGTGGAAGCCTGCTCCATTGCGGCACATGAAACCGCCGAGGACGGCCTGCACTGGACCTTTGCCCCGATGGTTGATGTTGCAAGGGATTCCCGCTGGGGACGTATTACCGAGGGTGTGGGTGAAGATACATATCTCGGATACAGATACGCCGCCGCAATGGTTCGCGGCTTTCAGGGTGATACGCCCGAGGATTTGAAAAAGCCCGGGCACATTGCGGCCTGTCTTAAGCATTTTGCCGCCTACGGCGCGGCTGACGGCGGGCGCGATTACGACACGGTGGATATGAGCCTGCAAAAGCTTTACGAAACGTATTTGCCGCCCTACGCCGGCGCGGTTAAGGCGGGTGCGGTAACGGCGATGGCCGCATTTAACGATTTAAACGGCTCACCCTGCACCACAAACAAATGGCTTTTAACCGACCTTTTGCGGGGCAAAATGGGCTTTGAGGGCTTTGTTATAAGCGATGCCGTTGCAATTCACGAATGCGTCAATCACGGAACCGCCAAAACCGACAGAGAAGCCGCAAAGCAAGCGCTTGAAGCGGGACTTGATATGGATTTAAATTCGGGCGTATATTCCGAAAATCTTATGTCACTGCTTGAAAGCGGCGAGTTAAGCGAAGAAACGGTAAACCAAGCCGTGCGCAGAATACTCAGGGTTAAATATCTTTTGGGGCTTTTTGAAAATCCGTATACCGAAATTCCCGAAGTCAGCTGTAAGCTTTGCCCCGAGTACAGAAAGGCGGCACGTAAAATTGCCGCAAGGTCAATAGTTTTGCTCAAAAACGAAAACAGCCTTCTTCCCCTCTCAAAAACCGATAAATTCGCGGTTGTGGGCGAAATAGCCTCAAAGCGGGATGAGATGTTCGGCGCGTGGGCGGTTTCCGCTCGGCGCGATACCGCTGTTTCGTTCACTGACGGGCTTAAAAATGCCGGGGCTGATTTTGTTTATGCTCCCTGTGTAAGCGAGTATTCACCGCTTGATACCGAGCTTTTGAAAAAAACCGTTGCCGATACCGACACCGTTGTTGCGGCAATTTCTTACCAGAGTGCCGGCGAAGCACATTCAAATTGCAGGCTTGAAATTCAGGGCGAACAGCTTTTAATGCTCCGCACACTTAAAGAACTGGGCAAAAAGGTTATAGTTGTTCTGTTTAACGGCCGCCCCCTGCCGCTCGGCGATTTAGAGCCCTATGCCGATGCAATTGTCGAAGCCTGGCACCTCGGAACCGAGGCGGGAAACGCAATTTGCGATGTTCTGTTCGGTGAGCGCAATCCGAGCGGAAGACTTACCGTAACCGTGCCGTATTACACCGGTCAGTGGCCTATTTATTATAACCACACCAACACCGGCCGCCCGACGAGTGAAAGCGTTTGGTCCTGCAAATATGTTGATGCTCCCCTCACCCCGCTTTACTGCTTCGGCTACGGCTTAAGCTACACAAGCTTTGAATACTCCGATTTTTCCGTTCAGGCCGAGGACGGAGTGCTCAAGGCAAGCGTTACCGTTAAAAATACGGGAGACAGAGCGGGTGAAGAAACGGTTCAGCTTTATATCCACCGTATAAATGCCGACAGGGTGCGCCCTGTTAAGGAATTAAAGGGTTACGCAAAGGTCACACTGCAACCAGGTGAAGAAAAGCGGGTTACTGTAACGGCGCCGCGTGATATACTGGGATATTTCAATATGAACGCCGAATATGTCACAGACGAGAGCGAATTTGACGTTTGGTTGGCACACGACAGCAGCTGCGCCGAAGCTTGCCACGGGGTAATAACAATTTAAGCGGTTTTATTACAGAGTCCTTTATTTTACGGATTTCCGATTTTTTCGGAAATCCGTTTCTGTTTCTGCCTTTGGGCTTTTAATTCCGTTACATAGAAACAAAAAAGCTCCCTCACCAAAAGTGAAGGAGTTTTCTGTGTCGGCATCTACTTATTTTCCCGGGCAGCTTCCCGCCGAGTATCTTCAGCGCAAGCGAGCTTAACTTCCGTGTTCGGTATGGGAACGGGTGGACCCTCGCCGCAATCAACACCGACTGCTTAAGTTTCTGTCTTTCCGACAGCTTATGTATTATATAACAATAAGCTTATTTTGTCAAGCATTTTTTTAAAAAAACATTTTTTTAAGTCAGATTTCACTTATTTCATAAATATCAGGTGATAAACAGGTTGTAAATTAGCTGTTTTAACCGTTAATTGCGATGTTTTAAAAGTCGGGCTTTAGGACAAAATAATTACGGGAGGGATTGAAACGGCAATAAGAACCGACCTTGCAATTGAGCTTAACGAGCGGTGCGCAAAGCCGCCGAGCGGCATTGAAGAAAATCACGTGGAGCGTGACGGCGTTTCCGTGTCCCGCATAAAAATTACAAACAGTGAGGGTGAAAAGGCTCTCGGAAGACCTGCGGGCAATTACATTACGGTGGAATTTCCCGATATTCTGTCAGTTTCGGCGGCGGAAAAAATTAAATCCGCGGTAGCGTATGAGCTGAAAGCCCTTTTACCTAAGCGGCGTGGCCTTATACTTGCGGTGGGACTCGGAAATCCGGATGTCACCCCGGACTGCATAGGCCCGTTTTGCGCGCGCCGAATTTTTGCAACAAGACATATTCCGCCGAAGCTTGCCGCCACTGCAGGGCTTGAGGGACTGAGTGAGGTGGCCGTGCTGACACCCGGTGTTACGGGGCAAACCGGAATGGAGGCGGCCGAGCTGATACGTGCGGCGGTTAAGGCGCTCTCCCCCATTGCTCTGCTTGTAATAGATGCCTTGGCTGCGCGGAGCACGGCGCGGCTGTTTAAAACAGTTCAGCTTTGTGATACGGGCATAGCACCGGGCTCGGGAGTGAACAACGCCCGCAGTGAGCTAAGCCTTGCAACCATGGGTGTGCCGGTTATAGCACTCGGCATTCCCACGGTAATAGACAGCGACACCTTAACCGAGGAGCTGACGGGAATGGCCCCTGCCTTTGAAAACCGACTTTTTGTAACCCCAAAGGAGGTCGATTTGCTTACCCGCCGGGCATCGGAGCTTTTGGCCGAAACCGTAAATTCCGTTTTACAGCCGAGTATTGCCCCCGAAACAATTGCAGAGCTGGTCTAATTTTTCGCCTTGCCGCATAAATTTTATTCAGTGGAATGTCTCCGTTAAAACACGGGGTGCAGTCTAAACCGATATTTAAGGTGAGGCGGGAGCTTATGCATAACAGTGCGGGTGCGGTGCGACTTGCGTGTGTTTTCACGGTAAGTGTATTACTGATGTGCTGTGGGTTTTACGGTGAATTTATTGAAAATAGCGCACTTGAACCCACTGCCGAAAATTCCTCAAGCGAGGTGACGGCCGCCTATGTGGATGAGGGGTTTCTTGAGAGCACCGAAAGCTCCGGTGCCGAAAAAACCGAAAGCACACCCGAAGCGCAAAGCAGCTCCACCGCAGAAACCGCCCTGCCGACCGCAACCGAGGGCACCGTTAAGGGAAAAATAATAAGCAATTACATTTCACCCTATAATGCTCCCCTGTCATATGGCGGAGTTTATTTAAAAAACAGCGCGGGTGTGAGTGTTGATATTAAAGAGCTGCTTACATCTCCCCTGAGCTTCAAAACAGAAACGGGTGCCGCGCCTCAGGTATTGATTATGCACACCCACACCACCGAGACCTATATGACAGAGGCTACGGATTATTATACCGACGCTTTCTCATCCCGCTCGCGCAATACCGCGGTGAATATGGTAAGCGTGGGTGAAATTGTGGCAGAAAAGCTGAACACCGCGGGAATTAACACCCTGCACGATAAAACCGAGCACGATTACCCGAAATACACCGGCAGCTATTCACGCGCCGCCGAGACAATTAAAGGCTATTTAAAGAAATATCCGAGCATAAAGGTTGTGCTTGATTTACACCGTGATGCGGCCGCATCGGGAGATGATAAAATAAAGCTTTCCACCGAAATCGGCGGAAAGCGTGCTGCACAGGTTATGCTGGTTATGGGCTCACAAAGCGGAAACAGCGGTAGCTTTCCCAATTGGCGGGAAAACCTGAAGCTTGCCGTGCGTCTGCAACAGGCATTGGAAAAATCTTACCCAACCCTTGCAAGGCCTATAAGTCTTACGGGCGGCACCTACAACCAAAATCTCACCACCGGCTCACTGCTTATTGAATTCGGAACCGATGCCAACACCGTGGCCGAGGCACATTATTCCGCCGAGCTTGTCGGCACAACGCTTGCAGGTGTACTTCTGTCCGGCAATTAGCAACAGAGCCGATTAGCGGCCGGCAGAAAGGCCTCAAAATCCCACTCTGCCGCGGGCGGATAATATCCGTCCCAACCTTCGGCAGGCTGTAGATTTACACCTTCAGTCTCCCTTGTGCAAACTTCAAAATCCGTCCGTAGGGACAGGTTGCTCACGCCGTTTTGTTTACAGCGATGCTGCCGATTGTGATTTTTCAATTGCAACAAACCTGTTTTTAAAAAATCAGTTATACAATAATTATTCGGTTTTCGGCGGGAGACAAGCCCCCGCCCTACGATGTTATTAGATGTCACGCAGTGACATCTTAGCCTCCCTTTACACAAGGGGGCCTTATTTGTTTGTGCTTCCTTGCCTCCACCTGACGGGGGTTACTCCCCACAGTGTGGGGAGATGTCACGAAGTGACAGAGGGGACCGCCGCTGTCAGCGGGTGGGCGAGCACAGCGAGGTCGGAGGGAGAGATAAACTAAAGCAATATCAAGGCTTAACCTTTTCTCTCCCTCAGTCAGCTTCGCTGACAGCTCCATGGCTTTGGTGTGTACAACCCCCAAATCACATCCGTTATACCAATTTACAGATATATAAAACAACCGCAGGCCGACGGGAGGTTATCCACATCGGCCTGTACAAAGGGAGAAAAAGAAAATAAATAAAATATTTTTACGCTCATTTTGCATTTCGTTCACGGTGGTGCTGTGCCTGTTTATAGGTATATATGGCACCTGCACCGCTTACGAGGCAATTCGCAGGACAGGCTTCGGTGATTACCGAAGCGCTGTATCTTACAAGGACGGCAGGCTTAAAATTTTGGATTTTGAAGTCGAGTTTTAAGCCTAGGCAAGTGAGAATAAATCCGAACCTGCCACACTAAGCGAACCGTTAATTCAAAATTCCGAGCAGCAGCTTTTTCAAGAGGGTTAAATCAAGCGAATCTATGCCGCCGCTGTCGTTCATATCGGTAGCCGCCTTGTTTTCGGGCTTGCAGTCGGCAGTGCCCGAGGTGTACTTTTTAATCCTCACAAGATCAAGAATATCTACCGCACCGTCGCCGTTGGCATCGCCCGGGAGTGCCCAAATTGCCGTAAGGCTCATATTGTTTTTAACCGTATAATTAAAATCAAAATATGCGCCGTTTTTGCTCCAGCCCGCCAGCTTATAGCCGCTCCTTGTGGGGGCTGCGGGTGCAAGCATTTTTTCGGAGAGAACATTTACGAACACCTGCGGCAAAACACCGCTGCCGCCGTTGGAATTGTAATTCACGGTGAACTTTTTGCCTGTAACACTCGATTTATCACCCTTGGCAATGATGCCTCCGAAGAAGCTGCCTCCCGTGATTTTTGAGGAATTTTCAACCGCCGCAAAATACTTGCCGCCGCTTATTGTTCCTAAGGTGTTCTTAACGGCACCTCTGAAGCTTGTGGGTGTTCCGCCGTTTGAAACGATTGAAGCCGATGCATTGGAAATCGAAACCGTGCCCGTAACCGTACCGCCGTTGGCATAAAGTACGGTGCTCGAAACACTCTCACCGCAGGAAATTTCAATTTCAAGCCCGTCTATAATACCGCCCTCGGGCAGCGCCGTGTCGGTGTGTGCGGTCTCGGGGGCACTGTCGTTTAAGGTGATATCGCCGTATTGAAGCTTTATCTTTATGCTTTCACTGCTTCCGCCGCTTAAAATGTGCCCGTTAAGGTCAAAATACTTTGTGCCCGCACCGAATACCACATCACTGTCAAGTGCAATATCCGCACCGAGCACTATGCTGTAATCCCCCACTTCAACGGCTGACTTAAGCTCGGCGGCAGTCGAAACCGTAACCTCCCAAGTGGGGTAAAGCGTTGTGTTTTCGGAAATTTCATTTGCTTCAAAATCGAAAGCCCCACCGTCGTCTGTTGACCAGCATATGAAGGTTCGATCCGCCGCTGTCGGAATATTTTCCGGCTCAATCGCCTTATACGAATCCACACCCACAAATATCTGCTTTGAAATATTGCCTTGTGCGCCGGTCAAATCAAAGCTCACGGTAATTACCTTGCTATTTGGATCTATGCGGCTTTCATCCGTCAAACCGCCGTAGAAAATGCCCTTTGTTATATATTTGTCACTGCCGGAAACAATCTCAACGGTTTTAAGATATATGCCGCCGTCTATATTGGAATATGCCTTCACCTGACCTGCAAACACCGTCACGGCATTTGCAGTGTTTTTTATAAAGCTATGGTATTTGCTTGCAAGCTCCACACAACCCATAACAGTACCGCCGTTGGCATAAACAGTACTGTCGGGCCAGCCCAAAGCCTCGCTTGTTCGCACATCAATCGAAATGCCCTCACCTATAACACCGCCGAGCGGCAGAGTATAGTCATTATGTGCGGCGTTGGGTCGGCTGTCGGTCAACAGCAAATCGGATTTCAACAGCTTGATTTTGCCGTTGCCCGTAAGCGCATAACCGTTAAGGTCAAGGGTTGTGAGTAGGCACGTTTTAGCACCGTTGCCCGAAAAATCAAGATCAGAGCTTAAAGTAATATCGCTTTTAAGAACAATGTTTGTTATTCTGTTTTGAACCGCCCATAAAAGCCCTGCCGCATCCTGTACATTGTATTCCCATTTTATTGTAAGGGTCACTGCCACAGAGCTTTTGCTCGCATCCTTAACAATATCCTTGAAATTCGTGCTTTCCGTTATCTCGGTGCCGTTGCACAAAAGCCCTAAATATTTAAGGCTGTGCACACCGTCGGTATAGGTAGGCGGAGTGAACCCGTTTAAAACGGCAGTATCCCACCCGCCCGAAAGCGTTATGCTTCCGGTATCGGCAAGGCCGTCATAGGTTACGTTGATGGTGTATATCTTTTCCTCCCACACAGGGTAAAGCACAATGTCCTTTTCCGCGGTATAGCTTGCTCCGAGGTCGTATTTCTTGGCGCCGCCCTCACTTTCGGCCCAGCCGACCTGAGTGTAGGCAGTGCGGGTAAAGGTTTCACCCAAGAGTGTTAAAGGAGTGTCTAAGGTTTTATTTACGGTTTGCTCGGTACCCGTGCCGAGAACACCCGGCTTGTAGGTGACGGAAAATTTCGGTGTCACAAGCACCGGTGTGCTTGCATAATCGGTTGCTTTTTCGCCGTTAATATCCTCTGCAATCACGTAAATATAATAATCCTTGCCGGGGGTCTTAGCTAAAAATTCGCTCGGTATGGTAAAATCGGTTGTGCCGGTTTTTTGTGAGGTCACGGTTGCAAGCTTGGCGTAATACTTTATTACCGCACCGTTTGTGTTGCCTGCGGTATACGGCTTGTTAAGTATCATAGCCGAAAGCTGTGTTGCGCCGCTTCCCGTAACATTGTACGGAATTTTAACCTTGTTCCCCGTTTTCACGGTATCACCCGTGAGCGTTACCCCAAGCCCGCTGCTTAAAAGGGCAAGCTTGTAATAAACATCCTCATAACCGGCATGGTTGCCCGAAACGCTTTTTGTGAACAAAACAGAGGAAAGCTTTACATTAAGTGCAGGGGAGATTTGGCTGGGCGACTCAGCAGCCAAACCGACGTACTCATAATTATCAATGCCGTACAACCTTATAATTGTGTTGTAATTGTTCCTCCGGTTCCTTGTCATGTGCCGTGTCTGATCTGTTCGATCTGTGGTTTTGTATATGTTGGTACGTGAATTGTTTAAAGCACCGAAGCCGTAGTTAACGCCGATGTATTCCTGTAAGGCAAGCACAAAAATCTTATCACCGTTAAGCGCGGGGAAATCACTCTCTGAGGCAACGCTGTCAAAGGCCCCTTCGCCGCCTTTTTGGGAAGCGTGAATTGCCGCCTGCTCTCCGCTTGCAAATGCCGTGGAAAGAAAATTCCCGTTCAATTTGCTTCTCAGCATAGAAGCATCCCACTGCGATGAGCGGTTTTCGAAACTATCGAATTCGTCTTCAAATAAGCCGTTGGCATTTTCAAGAAACATTGTTTTTGTGCCGAAGTCCGAAATACTTTTGGAAAGTATTCTGAAATCAATCGGATTTTCGTTATATTTTCCGAAATAAACGTGCTGCCATTTTCCTTTTCCGCTCACGGGATTCAGTATCGCATCGGTCCCGAGCGAAATGTCTTTATAGCCCTCACGTGAAAACCAGCCGCTTTCGGTGGTGCTTAACTTCATTTCAGCGAGCTGCATCATTTGACCGTTTTGGCTCGCCTTTATAACAAGCTTATAGTACCGGTATTCAACCGCGTTGTTAAAGGAAAAGCTGTAATCGGTAAAATCCTTGTCTTGCATGGTAGTGTCGTTTAATACACTGTGCAAAACAACCCAAGAGCCGGTTTTATCGGTTTCGTTGTAATCGTTGCAGCCGTAAAGCTCCCAGGTTTTCGGGTTTCTGCCGTTGGCGGCCTCCACGCTGCCGGTATCGTCACCGGTGGTAAAGGTGTAACCGTTTACCGCAACCGATTTTGAGGCTTTCATAACAATGTAAAGCTCGCTTTTGCTGCTGCAGCACCATTTTGTGTTTTCATCCCCGTCAACAAGCATAGGATATTTTTGTTTCTCGTTGCTGTATGTATTTCCGTTGCCGTCAATCGCTATAAACTCATTTTGCTCCCACACAGGGTACAGCACAATATCCTCATTTAAGGTGTAGCTCCCACCGAGGTCAAATGCCTTATCACCGCCGTCTGTCAGCGACCAACCTATTTGAGTGTAGTCGGCACGTGTAAATACTCCCTTTCCCTTAAGTGTTAAAGCAACATCCTTACTCTTATTATCTGTAGTGGCTGTGCCCGTGCCGAGGGAGCCCGGCTCGTAGGTGACGGAAAATTTCGGTGTTACAAGCACCGGTGTGCTTGCATAATCTGTTGCCTTTTCGCCGTTAACATCCTCCGCAACCACGTAAATATAATAATCCTCGCCCGGAATTTTACCTGAAAATTCGCTTGGCACTGTAAGCTCGGCTGTGCCGCTTTTTTGTGTTGTTACATCTGCAAGCTTGGCGTAATACTTTATTGCGGCGCCGTTTGAATTGTCCTCGGCATAAGGCTTGTTAAGTATCATAGCCGAAAGCTGTGTTGCACTGTTTCCCGTAACAATGTACGGAATTTTAACCTTGCTACCGGTTTTTACGGCATCGCCCGTAACAGTCACCCCAAGCCCGCTGCTTAAAAGGGCAAGCTTGTAATAAACCTCCTCATAATCTGCAGGGTTGCCCGAAACGTTTTTTGTGAACAAAATTGAGGAAAGCTTTACATTAAAGGCGGGATTCATCGGCATAGATCTATAGGAGTAATAATACCCTAAATTTTCGTTTTTGTAAGGTGATCTGAAAATATTTTCTTCATTCATTGGTGTCCTTGTAGCTGTTTTTTTCTCCAATGCACCATACTGCTTAAAGCCGTGTTCCATGGCACAGTATTCCTTGTAGTCAAGAATAAACACCTTTTCACCGCTGTTAAGCGGCACAAAAGGAGCTTCATTAAGTATTTTCCGACCGATGTCCACGGGATCAAAAAGGCCGAGTGAGGTTTTTTTGGCTGTGCTGATTGCCGAACGCTCCTCCTGTGTGAAGCCTGCAAGAAAAGAGCCGGTAGAGGTTCCGTTCAAAGCAGTCATTGCTTCACTGTTTGCCCAAACACTGCTCTTGTTTGAATTAAATATTATTTCAAAATCGTCGGGGCTGACCCATTCGAGAAGCATTGTGGGTATGCTTGTGCCCTCGCTGAATTCCGTGGTGCTTTTTGAAAGTATGTTGGTAGCTATATTGCCATTATAATATCCGAAATAAACGTGCTGCCACTTTCCGCTGCCGCTGACGGGGTTTGGTATTGAAGCGGTGCCGAGGGATATCGCCTTGCCGCCCGCGGGGGTATACCAGCCGCTTTCGGCAGTGCTGAAGCTCATTTCGCCGAGCTGCATCAAATCGCCGCCGCGGGTTGATTTTATAACAAGCTTGTAGTACTGATATTCGACCGCGTTTCCAACGGAAAAGCTGTAATTCGCGGAATTTCTGTCTTGCATTGTGGTGTCGTTCGCCACAGCGTGCACAACCGCCCATGAGCCGGTTTTATCTGTTTCGTTATAATCGTTACAGCCGTAAAGTATCCAATCCTTGGGGTTTCTGCCGACTGCGAGAGGCGAGGAGGCATTATCGTTACCTGTAGTAAAGGTGTAACCGTTCACCGCCACACTGCGCGAGGCCTTAATTACAACATAAACATCATTATCTATGCCGATACACCATTTTGTATCGCTTCTTCCGTCCAAAAGCTTGGTGTAATTTTGCTCGGCGTAATTCAAATTTGTTTCATCGGTTTCGGGGCCGTCAATTGCCGTAAATGTTACCGTTCCCGATTCCGTTGCCTCCGTTGCGGAAGCACAAAACGGCAGCCCGCAAAACAGGATGCAAAAGACAAGTAAAAAGCTTATTAATTTTTTCATATACCTTTCCTCCAAAATGCAAAAGAAATGCATAATCGTTCATTAATGATTGTATACCGCTTCGGCAAAAAAGTAAAGTCTTTTATGCGAAATTTACCGAAATTTTTTAATTTTTTTTAAAAGCAGCTAGGTATAACACATAATCGCTGAGATTTTGTCCTGCTTTAGGGTGGCTTGTAGGGCTGTCACCGCAAACTTAAAATTCAGCCGATATACCGTGAACAATTTATGTGCACACAACATATCGGCTGATATTTCGGAGAGTCCGAAAGGCTGTTCCTACGGATAGAATTTAAAGTCTGTACAAACCAATTAACGCTCTCTCTGACGGATGAGGTTGTGAGCGCTTCAGCCGCAGAGCAAGCTGCCGGCAAAGCCTGTAGTCATGTGATTTCCCCTTATAGACACCCGTTATTTAAATTTAAGCCGAAAAGCATTGAATATTCGGCAAAAAAGGAGTATAATTTATTAACAAAGCAGGTTTTTCCCCGTAAAATGGATTAGAATTTAAATTAAGGAGGGGGAAGCCATGCCGCGAGGCCCTGCGGGGATAATGCTTAAATGGCTGCTGCTGATTTCCGCCCTGTGTGCGGCGGTGCTTTCGGTGTTTCTTTTAAGGATTCAGCCGGTTGTGAGAACCTATGCCGAAAGCGTTGCGCAAACCGCCATGCTTAATGCCGCAAATAACGCGGTGCTTGAAATTCTTGAGGAAAATGATATTGATTACAGCGATATTGTTGTGCTCTCAAGGGATGGGCAGGGCACAGTAACTGCGCTGGAAACAGATATTGTGAAAATCAACACCCTTAAAAGCGCAATTTCCTCACGGCTTTCCGCGGGGATTGACAGGGCGGAATTTTACGAGGTTAAAATACCGCTCGGCACCTTTTTCTCAAATGCCTACACCAACGCTCTGGGTCCGAGGCTCACCTTTAAAATGCAACTTACCGCCACGGCCGAGGTTGACTTTTCGCACGAATTTAAAGCAGAGGGTATAAATCAGGTGCTGCATATTATTATGATTAATATGAAAATAGGCGGTTGCTTTGTTACAACCGGGCAAAAAAGCTCGGTTACGGCAAAAACCGCCGCAATTGCCGCACAAACGGTTATTGTGGGCACCGTGCCCGAAGCCTTTACGCAGGTTATTGAAAATGAGGGCTATGACACCGCGGGGCTTATTAACGATTACGGTGCCGTGGCCGATTAACACATCAGGCAGGCGTGAATAATTTTAAATCGCCTGTAAAATAAGGAAACGGAGAGAAGAAAATGGATTTTCAGGACGCACGAAAACGGGTTGAGGAGCTGAGCGCCGCACTCAAATATCACAACAAAAAGTATTATATTGAGGATGCGCCCGAAATAGAGGATTTTGAGTATGATGCGATGCTTCGCGAGCTTGAAACGCTTGAAAAGCAATTTCCCGAGCTTTTGCGTGAGGATTCGCCCACGCAAACCGTGGGCGGTGCCGCACTTAAGCTTTTTTCACCCGTTGCCCACACGGTGAAAATGGAAAGCCTGCAGGATGTTTTCAGCATAGAGGAATTGTGCGCCTTTATTGAAAAAATAAATTCACCCGAGGCGGAATTTTCGGTTGAACCGAAAATCGACGGGCTTTCGGTATCGCTTGAATACCGCGACGGGCTTTTCTTCCGCGGCTCCACGCGGGGCGACGGTGTTACGGGGGAGGACGTAACGGCAAATCTTATGCAAATAAAGAGTATTCCGCGGGCAATCCCCTTTGACGGTGAGCTTGAGGTGCGCGGTGAGGTTTATATGCCGCGCGAAAGCTTTTTACGCCTTGTTGAGCGGCAGGAGCTTTTGGGTGAGGCTCCGCCGAAAAATCCGCGCAATGCCGCAGCGGGCTCACTCAGGCAAAAAAATTCGCAAATTGCAGCCGAGCGCGGGCTTGATATTTTTATTTTCAACATTCAACGAATAACGGGCAAAAGCTTTTCGGGGCATATTGAGTCGCTTGAATTTATAAAGTCACTCGGTTTTAACACCCTGCCGAGCTTCAAGCGGTGCCGCACCGCAGAGGAAATCACCGCCGAGGTTGAAAGAATAGGCTCGCTTCGCGGAAATCTGCCCTACGATATAGACGGTGCGGTGATTAAGGCCGACAGCCTCGAATACCGAAGGCAGCTCGGCAGCACGGCCAAATACCCGAAATGGGCGGTAGCCTTTAAATACCCGCCCGAGGAAAAAACCACCGTTTTAAAGGATATTGAAATAAATGTCGGCCGCACGGGGGCACTCACCCCTACCGCGGTTTTTGACCCGATTTTGCTTGCGGGCACCACGGTCAGCCGCGCGACCCTGCACAACGGGGATTTTATAGCCTCGCTCGGAATTAACATAGGCGATACCATTACGGTGCGCAAGGCGGGGGAAATAATACCCGAGGTACTGAATGTGGTTTCCAAGGGTGAACGCCCCGAAGCCTACAAAATGCCCGCGGTTTGCCCCTCATGCGGGTCACACACCCTGCGTGAAGACGGTGAAGCGGTTTTGCGCTGCACAAATGCGGATTGTCCCGCACAGCTTTTGCGCCACCTGATACACTTTACTTCTCGGGATGCCATGGACATTGAGGGAATGGGGCCCGCTGTTTTGGAGCAGCTTTTAACGGCCGGAATAATCAAGAATTTAGATGATATTTACGCAATTGATTATGAAAGGGTTCGGGCACTTGAGCGCATAGGCGAAAAAAGCACCGAAAACCTTAAAAAGGCCATAGAGCACTCAAAGGAAAATGATGCCGCAAGGCTGCTTTTTGCTTTCGGTATACGGCACATAGGCGCAAAGGCGGCCGCACTGCTTATCGAGCATTTTGGAGATATTGAAGCCGTCTCCGCGGCAACAGCAGAGGAAATGGAGCTTATTGACGGCATCGGCGCCGTATCGGCACGCTCGGCGGCGGATTTTTTCGCACTGCCGGAAACCGCCGCAATGCTGGAAAGGCTGAAAAGCCTCGGTGTTAATATGAAATCCTTAAAGCAGGTTCGCGACCTACGCTTTGCGGGAAAGACCTTTGTTTTAACCGGCACTCTGCCGGGCTACACCCGCAGTGAGGCTGCGGCCCTTATTGAAGCCTACGGCGGCAAGGTTTCCTCCTCGGTTTCCAAAAAAACCGCCTATGTTTTGGCGGGCGATGAGGCCGGCAGCAAGCTTGAAAAGGCCAATGCCCTCGGGATTACGGTAATTGACGAGGCTGCATTTAACGAAATGATCGGGCTTACGAGTATTTAAACAAGGCTATGCGAGAAATCTGTACGTAAAAAACAGGTTCGGATTTACTAAATGATTAAATTCGGCGTTATCGGTAAAAATATTATCGGTGATGCTATGAGCTTTTTTAAAAAGGAAAACCTGCTGCCGGCACTCTCGGGGCTTGCAATAGGTCTTGTTAACGGTCTTTTCGGTGCGGGCGGCGGAATGCTTGCCGTGCCGCTTTTGAGGCGTGCGGGCTTAGAGCAAAAGCAGGCCCACGCGAATGCCGTGGCCGTCATTCTGCCCATAACGCTCCTGTCTGCCGTGCTTTATGCGGCAAAGGGCTATGTTGCCGTGTCGGATGCACTTGTATATATTCCCGGCGGCATAGCGGGCTCCCTTGCGGGAAGTCTGCTTTTGAAAAAAATTTCCCCCGTGCTTTTAAAGCGGGCTTTCGGCTTTTTTATGCTCTATGCAGGCGTGCGCCTGCTTTTAAGGTGATTTGGGCCGCCCTGCTTGCGGGGCTTTTGTCGGGTGTTATAGGTGCCATGGGGCTCGGCGGCGGTGCCGTGCTGATTATTTATCTTTCCGCATTTGCAGGGTGCAGTCAGCTTAAAAGCCAGGGCATTAACCTTATATTTTTTGTGCCTATAGCCGCGGCGGCCGTAACAGTTTACGGCATAAAAAAGCAAATCAAATGGCGGCTCACGCTTAAAATCGCGGGCTTTGGCCTTTTGGGGGCTGCAGCCGGTCTGCTTTTAACCGGTTTTTTGGGTGGAAACGGCACCGCAAGGCTTTTCGGTGTAATGCTTATTGTAATGGGACTTCGCGAAATATTCGGTAAAAAAACAGTTGCCAAGCACTCCGAGTGATGGTATAATAAGAACATAAGTTCGTAAGGAGGAAGGATTATGCCAAAGCATCCGCTTAACGAAAAACAGCTTGCGGTATATAATTATCTGGTTGAGGAAATGTCGGGCGGGGTGCCGCCCACGGTGCGTGAAATTTGCACGGCCACGGGTATAAAATCCACCTCCACCGTGCACGCAATCCTCGGTGTGCTTGAATCGGAGGGCTATATTTTGCGCGATGCCAAATCCTCGCGTGCAATACGGCTTGACAGTGAATACGATTCCTCTATGATACCGGTTGTGGGCAGGGTTACGGCAGGTCAGCCCATTTTGGCGGTTGAGGAAATAGAGGATTATATACCATACCCCGCCAAAAAGTCGGACAGTCTTTTCGCACTGCGCGTTTCGGGCCTTTCAATGAGGGATGCCGGAATACTTGACGGGGATATAATTATAGCCGATAAGTCTTTGCCCTGTCGCAGCGGAGATATTGTTATCGGTATGGATGGGGACGATGCCACCGTTAAGCGCCTGCTGATTAAAAACGGGCAGATTGTTTTTATGCCCGAAAATCCCGATTTTTCGCCTATTTATCCCGAAGACCCGCACGTTATAGGCAAGGTTATCGGTTGCTTCAGAAGGTATTAAACAAATGCTTGTGAGAAAATACATAGAGCTGTTTACCGACGGTGCCTGCTCGGGCAACCCCGGCCCCGGCGGTTGGGGTGTTGTTTTGCGCTACGGAATGCACGAAAAGGAGCTTTCGGGCGGTG
>CAZKUO010000030.1:0-20232 GCA_964555975.1 uncultured Ruminococcus sp.
TCAAGCGCCTCTGCAACAGTGGCAGGGTCGGGATAGTTTGTGGGGTTATCCACCGTTACGGTGCTGCCGTCGGTAAGCAAAAATTTGTATTCCACGCTCGGTGCGGTGGTTACAAGGTCAAGGTTATATTCCCGCTCCAAGCGCTCCTCTATTATTTCCATATGCAAAAGTCCCAAAAAGCCGCAACGGAATCCGAAGCCCAGTGCCTTTGAGCTTTCGGGCTCGAAAAGCAGTGAAGCATCATTAAGGCTGAGCTTTTCAAGAGCCTCGCGCAAATCGGGGTATTTGGCACCGTCGGCGGGGTAAACTCCGCAAAAGACCACAGGGTTTACCTTGCGGTAGCCGTCAAGCGGCTCCGCCGCGGGATTTTCCGCTAAAGTCACGGTATCACCCACGCGTGCTTCATCAACCGTTTTTATGGAGGCGGTAAGGTAGCCCACCTCGCCTGCCTCAAGCAGGTCGCAGGGCTCCATTGTAACAGCGCGCTTTCTGCCTATTTCAACCGTGTCAAAATCGGCACCGGTAGCCATCATTTTAATCCTATCCCCCGTTTTAAGGCGGCCGCTCATCACGCGGAAATAAACCACAACGCCCTTATACGGGTCATAATAGGAATCGAAAACAAGTGCCCTAAGCGGAGCCTCCCTGTCACCCGTGGGGGCGGGAATATCGGTAACAATGCGTTCAAGCACTTCGCCCACGTTAAGCCCCGTTTTGGCAGATACCAAAGGTGCATCCTCGGCGGGAATGCCTATAACCTCCTCAATTTCAGCCTTAACCCGCTCGGGCTCGGCAGAGGGCAAATCTATTTTATTAATCACAGGCAAAAGCTCAAGACCGTGGTCCACCGCAAGATAGGTGTTGGCAAGGGTTTGTGCCTCAATTCCCTGTGAAGCATCAACTATAAGCACAGCCCCCTCACAGGCGGCAAGCGAACGTGAAACCTCGTAATTAAAATCCACGTGACCCGGAGTATCTATTAAATTAAGCTCGTATTCCCTGCCGTCACTCGCAGTGTAATAGAGGGTAACGGCGTGAGCCTTTATTGTTATGCCGCGCTCACGCTCCAAATCCATACTGTCAAGCAGCTGCTCCTCCATATCCCTCTCGGAAACAGACTGTGTAAGCTCAAGCAATCTGTCGGCAAGGGTGGATTTGCCGTGATCAATGTGTGCTACAATGCAGAAATTTCTTATTCTTTCAAGCGGAAATGCCACTGTGATTTCTCCTTAAAGTATTCTCTTTCTAAAGCCTGCGTGTTACATAAACCGCACGCTCGGTGCTTTCCGTGGGTGCGGAATAGGTCATATCATCAAAAACGGCAACCAATTCAAGCCCGGCCCGCTTTAAAGCCGCCGTAATTTCACCGTCTGTGTAGGCACGCTCCGAAAGCTCCTCCCCACTGCGGATATATTCGGTCCCCTGCCTTATAAAAAAGTCAAGGTCAATATCCGTCACGAGGGTGTCGGGGTCGGTTTTATTGCGCCACACACAGTAAATATCCTCCGTTTCGGTAACAAAGGTATTATCCCCAAGCACAAGGCGGTGCTTAAACGGTGTGTTTAAATCAAAAATAAAAAGCCTGCCCTTTTCCAAAAAGAGTGCCGCCCTTTCAAGCGCCCTGCAAAAAAGAGAATAATCTGTTATGTGGTTAAGGCTGTCAAGGCAGGAAATTATTCCCTCAACCGTGCCGTAAAGATCAAGCTCCTCGGCACGCTGGCAAAGGTAAAGCACATCGGCTCCGCTCTCTGTCGCCGATTGCCTTGCAACCGCAAGCATTTCCTCCGAGGCATCAACACCGATAACCTCAATGCCACGCAGTGCAAGCAGGTTTGAAAAGCCGCCCGTGCCGCAGGCCAAATCCAAAAGCAGAGAGGGCACGGCATCAAAGCGCTTAAAAAGCGAAAGCAGATATTCCGTTCTTTCGGGGTATTCGGCATCCTCCATAAGCTCATTGTAAACCGCGGCAAAGCGGTCGTATTCGCCCATTATTTCTTCAGCCTTTCAAACACCATTTTGTAGCCCTCGTTAATTGAGCGCCCGACGCGGCTTATGGTGGCGGTGCTTGCCCCCGTCGCCTCTATTATTTCACTGTATACCGCCTTTTCGTAAAGCATTTTACCAACGGTAAAGCGCTGTGCAATTGCCTGAATTTCCTTTGGAGTGCAGGCATCTGAGAAGAATTTATAGCACTCCTCCTTGCTTTTAAGGGTAAGAACGGCTTCAAAAAGCTGATCTGCGGAATTGCTTTTTTCCATTTCGGTAAGAACCTCCTCGGGGTAGGTGGATTGGCGGATTTCGGCCGCCCACGGCTGTATTTTAACACATTAAACCGTGAAAGTCAAAGCCGATATAAGCCGCCGACCCTTAAAACATTGAAATTTGGTTTGTATCGGGCAGGTCGTTCATAGCTCCGAGCTCAGCCAAATTCTGTATAATGGTTTTTGAAACCCCCGCTTCAAGCTGAAAATCCTCTCTTGAGACAAAATTGCCCCTTTGCGCCGCCTCGTAAATAGAATAGGCGGCCTTTTCGCCCACGCCCGAAAGCGCGCCGAAGGGCAGGCGCATTTTGCCGTTTTCGGGCAAATACTTCATAGCGTGGGATTTGTTAATATCAATCGGGAGCACCTCAATTCCACGCGACATAAGCTCGTTGAAGATGAGCATATTGTTGTAAACATCAAGCTCTTTTTTTGTGGCATCCTTGCCCTTGGCCTTAATATTGCGCAAATACTGTCTCACCGCGTTTTTGCCCTGTATAACCGTGGGAACATCCACATCCTCGGGGCGGGCGGTGAAATAGGCACAGTAAAATTCAAGCGGGCGGTGAACCTTGTACCATGCAAGGCGGAGCGCCGCAATAACGTATGCCGCGGCATGAGCCTTGGGGAACATATACTTAATTTTGTGGCAGCTTTCGATATACCACTCGGGCACCCCGTGTGAGCGCATATCCTCCTCCATGGCGTTCCAATCCTCTGCGGATACCTTGCCCTTGGCAACAAGCCCTTTTCGCACCGTTTCGGTAATTTTAAAGGCTCTGCCCTCCTCAAGACCCTTGTGTATCAGGTAAACCATAATGTTGTCACGCGTTCCTATAACCTCGGAAATGGTGCAGGTGCCGTTATCAATCAAATCCTTTGCATTGCCGAGCCACACGTCCGTACCGTGGGAAAGGCCCGAAATTTGCAGCAAATCCGAAAAGTTTTTGGGCTGACAGTCAATAAGCATTTCCCGCACGAACTTTGTACCGAATTCCGGCAGACAGTAGGTGCCCGTAAGGGAATCAATCTCCTCGGGAGTAACTCCCAGGGCCTTGGTAGAGGTGAAAAGACTGTAAACCTCGGGGTCGCTCATTGTAACGTCGCTCACGGGTATACCCGAGTATTCCTCAAGATATTTATAAGTGGTGGGCACAACGTGGCCCAGCTCATCAAGCTTTAAAATGGTATCGTGAATGGAATGGAAATCGAAATGGGTTGTTATAACATCGGAATTAACGTCATCTGCCGGGTGCTGAACAGGGCAGAAATCGTAAATTGTTTTATCCCTCGGCACAACAATCATACCCGCCGGGTGCTGACCGGTGGTTTGCTTTATCTGCGCCTTTTCCACAAGTGAGGCCAAACGGTTTAATTCGGCATTACTCAGCGTTACGCCCTTTTTCTCGGCATAGGCCTTTGCAAAGCCGTAGGCGGTTTTTTCGGCAACGGTGGAAATTGTACCCGCCTTAAACACGTTTTCACTGCCGAACAGTGTTTCGGTGTATTTTTGCACCGAGGTTTGAAATTCATCCGAGAAGTTAAGGTCAATATCCGGCACCTTATCACCCTTAAAGCCCAAAAAGGTTTCAAAGGGTATGTCGTGCCCGTTGCGGTTGTAGGGTGTGCCGCATTCGGGGCAGTTTTTCTCGGGTAAATCAAAGCCTGAGCCCACCTCGCCCTTTGTGAAAAACTCACTGTGTCGGCAATTAGGGCAAACATAATGCGGCGGAAGCGGGTTAACCTCGGAAATGCCGGCCATGGTAGCCGCAAAGGATGAGCCTACCGACCCACGCGAGCCGACCAAATAGCCGTTTTCCTCGCTGTAGGCAACCAGCTTTTGAGCCGAAATATACATTATGGAGAAGCCGTTGTTGATAATTGAATTAAGCTCCTTCTCAAGTCGCTTTTCAACCACCTCGGGCAAATTCTCCCCGTAAATTCTGTGTGCGGTGTTCCAGCAAATATCGTGCAGCTCCCCGTCGGAGCCCTCAATCACGGGCGGGTAGTTACCGTCCGGCACGGGGATAACGTCCCCATCCACCATATCCGCGATTTTGTTGGGATTATCTATTACAAATTCTCTTGCCCTCTCACCGAAATAATCAAAATCGGCAAGCATTTCCTCGGTGGTTTTAAGGTAAAGCGGTGCCTGATTGTCAAAATCATCAAAGCCCTGACCCGCCATAAGAATTTTACGTATTATATCGTCGCTTTTTTTGAGAAAATGCACGTCCCCCGTGGCAACAACCGGCTTACCGAGCTCATCGGCAAGCTCAACAACCTTGCGGTTGAAGCCCTTTATCACCTCAAAATCGGTAACGTGCTTAAAGCGGTTGGGAATAACCGCGCCTGTTTTTTTATCCTTTTTATCGGGGTTGGCAGACTCCCTCACCATAAACGCATTATTGCCGAGCGGCTGAATTTCAAGGTAATCGTAATAATCGGCAATTCTCAGCAGCTCCTCATGCGGCTTGCCGTCCACTATCGCCTTGTACAGCTCGCCCTGCTCACAGGCACTGCCGAGTATAAGCCCCTCACGAAGCTTATCCAGCTTGCTTCTGAGCGTCAGCGGCTTACCGCGGAAATCGTGCAAATGTGCCTCGGAAACCAGCTTGTAAAGGTTTTTAAGACCTGTGAGATTTTTCACAAGTATAATTTGGTGGTGCCTGAGCTTTGCGGTTTGCTTGGCGTTAAGCCCCTCTATGTTATTGTTAATATCATCAACAAAATAGGCTTCAACTCCGTAAATAACCTTAAAATCTCCGCCCGCCTTGCGTATTGCCTTAACGGCACCCGCCGCCGCGGGATATGCCTGCACCACACCGTGATCGGTTATTGCAACCGCCTTGTGGCCCCATTCATAGGCACGCTTTACAATATTCTCCGCCGAGGAAACCGCATCCTTAGCGGACATATTGGTATGGCAGTGAAGCTCTACTCGCTTTTGCCCGTCAAATTCATCCTTTTCGGTGTATTTTTGCAAAAGGGCAATGGCACGCGGCTTAACAACAAAATCCTTTTTGTAATTATCAAATTCATAACTGCCGTTTACAAGCACAAAAGCACCGTCCTTTAAGGGAGCAATATCTCCCAGACGGTGTGTATCTATAAAAAGCGATGCATTGAGTGAATTTGTGTAATCGCTGAACGAAAAATTCACTATGGTCATATCGGTGCCGCGCTTTGTTTTAATATCGCGCGTTTCAAGGCCGAAAACCTCACCCCAACAGGCAATTTCGGTATCGTCCCCCGTTATGCTTATCATATCGCGGGTCTGTGAGGAAATTCCGCCCCTGCCGTAAAACTGTTGGGGTCTGTCAAGGTAAACTATGCCGTTATCGGGCTTTTCCTCACGCCCTTCAAACTTAATAACGGTTTTCGGTGCAGCCTGTTTTTCCTTTTTCGGGGCGCGCGGCCTTGCCTGCTCTGCAGCCGGCCTGCTTACGGGCTCCTCGGGCGGCAACTCAATTTCGGCGCTTTCAAGCTGTCCGCCGAGCGTAACCGTAACCTCCCTGCCGAAGCGTGACCTTATCAAAGCCTTAAAGGCCGCCTCAAATCCGCATTCGGCAATTGCCTCGGCACCGCCGTGCTTTAGGGTTATTTCTACGTTTTCCCCCTCAAGCGCGAAATCGGCATTGTTAAAATAGCCGTTCAGGGCGGCGTTTTTAATTTTAAGCTCTGCCACCGTATCGGCACAGGCCTCGGGGCTTAGTGCCTCGGGCGGGTAAATACCCTCAATCGAGCAAAAATTAAGCCCTAAAACGGCTTTAAGCTCATCGGTAAGAGCACGCAGCCCCGCTGCCGCTATGTATTTTTCGTTTTTCAGCTTAAGCTTCAGAGATCGAGCCTCGGTATCAAGTGCACAGCCCTCAATTACGGCATCCGAAAATTCCGCCACGGTTTCACTGCGAAGACCGTTGTTGAAAATATCGGAAAACAATGCCTTTGACACTTTACCTCACATCCCTGTTTTTAAAAATTTCGACAGTATTGCATTTCAAGCAGCCCGAGCGCCCGAAATTAAGCCGCAAATGTAGGGCTTATTCCTCGGGCACGTCCCAGTTGTGCCAAACTGCCTGCACATCATCGTTTTCTTCAAGCATATCTATAAGCTTTTCCATTTTGGCAGCGGCTTCCTCGTCCCCAAGGGCGGTCATGGTCTGCGGTATGTACTCCACCTCGGCCGATAAAAACGCATAGCCCGCGCCCTCAAGCGCATCACGCACGGTGCCGAGGTCGTTAGGCTCGGTGGTTATTTCAAAAACATCACCGTCGAAATTGAAATCGTCTGCCCCGGCCTCAAGTGCCGCCTCCATAACGGTATCCTCATCAAGACCCTCGCCCTCAATACGGATTACGCCCTTGCGGTCGAACATAAACATAACTGAGCCGCTTTGACCCAAATTGCCGCCGCACTTATCAAAATAATGGCGCATTTCACCGGCTGTGCGGTTGCGGTTATCGGTAAGTGTTTCAACAACCACCGCAACTCCCGAGGGACCGTAGCCCTCGTAAATCAGCTCCTCGTAATTATTCGATTCGCCGTCGCCCGCCGCTTTTTTTATGATTCTTTCAATATTTTCATTGGGCACGTTTGCCGCCTTTGCCTTGGCAATTGCATCCTTAAGCTTGCTGTTTTCATTGGGGTTGGCGCCGCCCGTTTTTACTATAACCGAAATCTCACGCCCGATTTTGGTGAAAACCTTTGCCTTTGCGGCATCTGTTTTCTCTTTTTTACGCTTAATATTGTTCCATTTGGAATGTCCTGACATTATCAACGCTTCCTTTCCGTAGACGATACAAACTGTATATTACCACAAATCGCGGTTTTGTTCAAGTGCTTTTTCGCATATTGTTTCGACATCCGAAAGGGCGGTTATTTCCCCGCACAGCCGTCTTAACGCGGCCGCACCGTAAAGCCCCTGCATATACCACGCTGTGTGCTTTCTGGCTTCAAGCATGGCGGTTCGCTCACCCTTGTATTCGGTCATAAGCTTTACCTGTAAAAGCAGGGTCTCAAAGCGGCGTTCAAGGCTTGGAGCCTTGTAGTCCCCGCCTGAAAAATATGCGTTTATTTCCTCAAAAACAAAGGGATTGCCGCAGGCGGCACGCCCCACCGCCACCATATCGCAACCGGTTGCGGAGTACATAAATTCGGCGGTTTTACCGTCCCTTATATCCCCATTGCCGATAACCGGTATTTTAACCGCCCGCTTTACGGCGGCTATTGTTTCAAAATCTATTCCCGGGGCATACATTTGCGCGCGGGTTCTGCCGTGAACCGTAATTGCGGCCGCCCCCGCCGCCTCACAACGGCGGGCAAGCTCAGGCGCATTTACCGAGGCTCCGTCGTACCCGGTGCGCATTTTAACGGTAACAGGCACAGGCACTGCCCCTGCCGCCGCCGCAACCGTTTTTTCGGCAAGGGGCAGGTCGCGCATAAGGGCACTGCCGCCGCCGTTTGCAGCCACCTTGGGTGCGGGGCAACCCATATTTATATCAATAAAATCGGGCTTGTATTTAAGTGCCGCCCTTGCGGCATCGGCAATAATGCTCGGGTCATTACCGAAAAGCTGCACCCCGAACGGCCGCTCCCGCTCGGAGGAGGCAAGCAGCGAAGCAGATTTTTTATCGTTAAGCATTATTCCGCGCGCACTTGTAAGCTCACCCACGGTATAGGCGGCCCCCATACCTCTGCACAGCTCCCTCATTGCCCGGTCGGCCACACCGGCCATAGGCGCCAAGGCAGCATAACCTTTTATTTCAATGCTTCCTATTTTCATTTTTCAAAGCACACCGACCAAAAATATTCATCAAAGCGACCGTTCAAAAAACGAAGGTCGCCGCAAGCCTCCGTGAGCCTGCCGTCACTTGCCAAGCTGACCTTTTTCATATCCGAAAGCCGCCCTCCCACAGCCTTAATGTAGGCCTCCTTCATTGTCCACAGGGTAAAAAAGCGCTCGTCAGGGCTTCCCGAGGCTATGTAGGCGTTTTCCTCATCCGTGAAAAGCTTATAAGCGCTTCGTTGCTTTATGGGGCGGCACTTTTGAATATCCACCCCTATTCGCCTGTCCGAAAGCGCACAGGCGGCGTACCTGCCCGAATGAGAAAGGCTGAAAAAGCAAAAATCGAGCAGCGGCTTGCCGTTTTCATTAAAGCTTAGTGTAAAATCCTCTATGCCGTAGGCAGACCTTATCATTTCTTTAAGCAGCTGTCTGCCTGCCGCAGATTGCTCACTGCGGCAGGCAGACCCGCTAAGCTCGGTAAATTCCAGCCGCATTAGGAGATTTTTGCGTTTTCGTAAAGAAAATCAAGTGCCTTGTCGTTCACGGCCAGCATTTCAAAATAATGCTCACCGTAAAATTCCTTAATGGTTTCGGCGGTAACGCCGTCACTGCCTATTTCCTCAAGCATTTCGGTAATTTGAGCCTCTATGTCCTTATCGGTAAGCTCAAGCTTTTCGTTATCAAGTATAAGGTAGGTCACCATTTGCTCGTCCATTGCGGGCTTGATTTGATTTTCAATAAGCTCCGATTTAAAATCTTTTTCGGTCATATTGTTATAGCTCAAATAAGTGGCAAGGTCTATTCCGTAGCTGCTTTTCACGTTGGTTTCAAGCATAGACTTATAGGAATTGTAAAGTGTATCCGTATCGGCCTCGGGGTAGCTTTTAATCTCCGAGGCGGAAACCGCCTTGTCAAGCAAATAATCCTTTATTGCGCGCTCGGTAACATCATCCGTATAAGCCTTAAGAAGTGCAAAGCCGAGCTCCTTGTAATAATCCTCGGGCTTGCGCTCCTCCTCGGTTTTCACGTAGTTTACCTTTACCGTAAACACAACGGCCTTTCCCGCAAGCTCGGTCGATTGATAGTTTTCGGGGAAGGTAAGGTTTAAATCCACTGTTGAGCCTATGGCAACACCTATAAGCCCGTCCTCAAAGCCGTCTATAAAGGAATCCGAGCCTATTTTAAGGTCGTAGCCCGTATCTGTGCCGCCCTCAAAGGCAACCCCGTCCTTTTTGCCGGTATAATCTATGTTCACCGTGTCGCCGTCGGCAACGGTGCCCTCGGTTTTTTTAACATACAAATCGTTATTGTATACATCGGAGGAAATAACGGCATCATAAAATTTTGAATATTCATCCGAAGAAGTATCAACCGTTATTCCTTTGTAATCCCCTATTTTAACGTATTTTGTAAGCTTTTCGTTGTAAAGCTGCCTGCCGTTTCCTTTTCCGCAGGCAACCAAAGCCGCCGTTATAAGAAAAACAAGCGCCGCACATAAAAGTCTTTTTGTTTTCATTTTCCTTTTCTCCTAACCGTTTTTAAGCTCACCCTTTGAGGCGGCCTTTAAATAGGCATTTATAAATCCGTCCAAATCGCCGTCCATAACGGCGTTAATATTGCCCGATTCAAAGCCCGTTCTGTGATCCTTTGCCATGGTGTACGGCATAAAGACATATGAACGGATTTGCGAGCCCCAGGCAATTTCCTTTTGAACACCCTTTATATCCTCGATTTTTTCAAGGTGCTCACGCTCCTTAATTTCAAGCAGCTTGGATTTCAGCATTTTCATTGCCTGCTCGCGGTTTTGGAACTGACTGCGCTCGTTCTGGCAGGCCACAACTATTCCCGTAGGCAGGTGCGTAAGCCTTACCGCAGAGGAGGTTTTGTTAATGTGCTGACCGCCCGCCCCCGAGGAGCGGAAAACATCCATTTTAATGTCCTCATCACGTATTTCAATATCGTTATCGTCACTTATTTCCGGCATAACCTCAAGCGAAGCAAAGGAGGTGTGACGTCTTCCCGAGGCATCAAAGGGGGAAACACGCACAAGTCGGTGCACACCCGATTCGCTTTTCAAATAGCCGTAGGCATTGTCACCTTCTATCAGCATTGTGGCACTTTTAAGGCCGGCCTCGTCTCCGTCAAGAAAGTCAAGCAGCTGCACCTTAAAGCCGTGGCGCTCACTCCAGCGGGTATACATACGCACAAGCATTGAAACCCAGTCCATAGCCTCGGTTCCGCCTGCCCCCGCGTGAAAGGTTAAAATTGCATTGTTATTATCGTATTCGCCCTTTAAAAGCGTTTGCAGCCTTAAAGCGGCAAGCCCCGCCTCAAGCGTGTCAAGCGAAGCGGAAATTTCCTCCGCTACCGATAAATCCTCCTCCTCGTTGCCCATTTCAATAAGCACGGTTAAATCGTCATATTCGGTGCAGAGCCTTTCGTAGCTCTCAACGGTGTTTTTAAGCTTTCCCGTTCGTTGCAGAATTTTCTGCGAGCCCTCGGCATCGTCCCAAAAGCCGGGAGCGGCGGTTTTTGCCTCAAGCTCCTCAATTTCCCTTTTAAGGTGCTCATAGCCTATTGCATCCCTTAAATCGCGAAGCTCGGGCTCATTTCCCGCAAGGCGCAGGCCAAGCTGTTCAAATTCAAGCATTGTTTCTCCTCCCTGTCAGCGCAAAAGCGCACCAACCGTCGCGGTAACGCTTTTCCTTAACCTCAAAGCCGTTGCTTTCGGCGGCGGCAAGCACATCGTTTTCGCGGGCATCTATTATACCCGAAACAAAAAGCACCGCTCCCTCAGCCATATAAGCCACGACACCGTCAAGCAGACGAATAACCACATCGGCCACTATGTTAGCGCAAATAATATTGTATTTCCCGCTGACCTTATCCGCCAAATCGCCCACAAGATATTCCGTACGGTCGGCGCACCCGTTCAGCACGGCATTTTCACGCGCGGTTTTAACCGACTGCGCATCAATATCCACCCCAACCGCACTTTCGGCTCCTAACAAAACCGAGGCTATGGATAAAATTCCGCTTCCGCAGCCGATGTCAAGCATTTTGTCCCCCTCGGCGGTATATTCCTCCAAATAGGACAAGCAAAGCGAGGTTGTGGCGTGGGTGCCTGTGCCGAAGGCCGCACCCGGATCTATTTTTAAAATTTTTCGGTTTTCCCTGTTTTCGTAATGCTCCCAGCTCGGAACCACCGCAAGCCGCTTTCCGATTTCCGCGGCGTGGAAGTATTTTTTCCAGTTTTCACTCCAATCGGCATCGTTAACACCTACTGTTGAAGCTTCAAAGGGTATTTTTTCGGCACTCAATCGCTCCTTTAAAAAGGCGAGTGCCTCGGTTGCGTTATCACATTCCGAAATATATATGTGAATTACCGATTTAGTCCTGTCACGTTTCAAAAGCTCCTCATCAATCAGGTCAATGTGAGCTATTTCCTCCGCACCCTTTTCAAGGTCGGAATAATCCTCAATATAAATGCCGTAGGGCACCGTCATATTAGCAATTGCGGCCGCGTTGTCGGTATATTCAAGCGGCACACCGACGGTAATTTCCGTCCAATTCATAGCATCCTCCGTTTTTTTCGATTTCAAGGCCTTCACCAATGCCGTAAAGCTATTATAACACCTTTCGGGCATTATTTAAAGAGTTATTTTTTCAAATAAGTCCTCTGTAAAAAAGTCCGCGCGTGAATTTAACATCGGGCGGCATTCCGTCACGGTAGGCGGCCATTACCTCGGCAACCCTCTGTCGGTCCTCGGTTGTAAAGTAAAGCACCGTAAAATCAAGCGCATTAAGCTCTGCTTTTCTGTCCGCCAGCCAAATCGGCACGGAATTAAGCAGCTCAGAGCAGGTGTGGCGGCACTGCACGGCAAATTCGGTGCCGAGCCTGTCGGTAAGCCTGCCGTTGCCGCCGCATTCGGCACAGCCGCGGGCACCCGATACCGGGCACGCCCTGTAAAGCATAAGCGGCACCCGCCCGTAGGCGATTATTCCTATAGGCACGGGGGATGAAAGTCGGTTTATATCACTCAAAAGCATTTCGCTTGAAAGAACAATTCTTTCGGCACCCATGCCCACTGCCGCCTTAACCGCCGCTGTATTGTAGGTATTAAGCCCCGTGTCAGCAATCACACCAAAGCCCGCTTCACGTGCAAGTGCCACTGCAGCCGCGTTTCCGCAGGCGGCCAAGGTAAAGCCGTGGCGTTTAAAAAGCAAAAGTCGCTCCCTTATATAGTCCTCATTCGGTGCAAAACGCGGTATTTCGGCAATTTTTTCAAGTCCGCAGGGGATTTCCGGCGGCTCCTTTTCAAGCGGGAAAATCACACCGTCGGGTAAATAATCCCACTGCGGTATCTGCTCGGCCGAGAAAAAGCGGACATAAAGCTTAGAACCTTTATTTTTCCCACGCACTGCTTTACTGCCTGTAAATTTAAGCGGAAAATCCGCACGGTCGCAACGCCCGCGCAGAGCATCAAGCTCCTCTGCGGCTCTGCGCCTCAGTGAATTTATTTCGGAAGCGGGTATAAAAAGCCCGTCATCACAGTGCACGGATATTTCACTCACCGCATACGGGGTTGAGCCGAATTTGTTTACCGCCGCTTCAAGCCGTGAGCTGTCGGTTGCCCGCTTTTCCGCAGCTTGCGGTATTTCACCACGAACGGTTACCGTTTCGGTGCCGTCGCTCACGGTAAGGGTCAGCGGCTTTTCTTTTTCGGCCGTAAGGCTTAAGGAAATATCCACGCTCTGCCGCTCGGCACGGTAAAGCCCGTGAATTTCGGCAAAGGCCTTATCCGAGGCCGCCGCATCCTCACGCGTTCTTATTCCGAACATTGAGCTGTCGCGGCGTGCGGAATAATATCCGTCGGTAAAGCCGGAGCGCGAGAAAACATTTTTTAAGGTGGCGGCAAGCCCCTCCGGCACAAAGCCGTTTTCACGCGCAAGGTATGCCGCCGCAGTTGCGGCCGCGGCATATTCGGGCCGCTTCATACGACCCTCGATTTTAAATGAGGCAACCCCCATTTCCGCAAGCTCGGTAAGGTGTGAAAGCAGCGAAAGATCCTTAAGGCTGAGTGCATATTCATTGCCCGCCGCCGATTTAAACGGGAGTCGGCAAGCGCCCGCGCACAGCCCGCGATTGCCGCTGCGTGAGCCCAAAAATGCCGAAAGCAGGCATTGACCCGAAACCGACATACAAAGTGCCCCGTGCACGAACACCTCAACCTCAAGCCCCAAATCAGCCGCCGCACGGCAAAATTCGGCAAGCTCCTCACGTGTCATTTCGCGGGCCGCAACTACCCGCACAAAGCCTGCCTCCTTTAAAAGCGGCAGTGCCGAAGGCGAGTGAACCGACATTTGCGTTGAAGCGTGCAGCGGAAGTCCCGGTATGTGCTCCCTTAACAGTGCCGCAAGCCCCGTGTCCTGCACTATTATTGCATCTATCCCCTTAAGATAGGCCTGCTTTGCAAGTGTGAGCGCCGCCTCAAGCTCCGAGTCCTTTATGAGCGTATTCATTGCAAGATAGGTCTTCACTCCGCGTATGCGGCAGTATTTCACAGCCTCGCCTATTTCCTCCAAGGAAAAGTTTTCGGCCCTGCCCCTTGCGGAAAAATCTCGTGCCCCGAAATACACCGCATCTGCACCGCACCTCACGGCGGCCTCAAGCATGGCACGGTTTCCCGCCGGTGCCAAAATTTCACCCTTTGCTTTAATCATTCCGTTTTTCTCCGTTAGTGTTACATTTTCAAAAAACTGTTATACCGAATATATCATATACCAAAACGCGGAAAATTTAAAGTGTTTTTTTAGCTTTTCAAGTATTATCCGCTTTTGCGACGGATACCCGAAAGCCGTGTCGGCCGCAATTAATATTTATTTGATTACTTAAGAAATTAATTGTTCACTTTTTTGTATAGGTGTGTTATAATAACCTCACGGTGTCAGCGAAAGCCTTTCGACACCTGAGAGAACATTGAACGGCTAAATCGCGGCTACGCCGCTTGCGCTTCGCTCTCTGTTGTGCTTTGCACAACAGATTTACGGTGTTAAAAAACTCCGATGCGGAATTTCAACTTGTGGAAGTGACTGCCGCAAGTTACAGCCTCAGCCTCCCTCTGACGAGGGAGGTGGCAAAACGAAGTTTTGACGGAGGGAGAGAAAATGAAAGAATATAATAAAGCTAATGTTCCTCTTGCAAAAGCTCTCCGAAAAAATATGACACTGTGGGAACGAAGGTTATGGTATGAATTTTTACGGAATTATCCTATTCGATTTCAAAGGCAGAAAGCTATTGGAAATTACATAGCGGATTTTTATTGTGCAAAGGCAAGACTTGTCGTTGAGCTTGATGGTGGCGGACATTATACCACAGAGCGAATAGGAAAATATGAAGTTCGTACAAAAGAATTGGAGAGTATGAATTTAACAGTATTAAGAATTTGCAATTCAGATATCGACCGTAATTTTAGCGGTGTATGCGAATATATAAACTTAGCTGTTAAAAAATCTCTCCCTCAGTCAGCTTTGCTGACAGCTCCCTCGTCAGAGGGAGCCAAGGGGTAATTTGTTCTCAATTTGAAACAAGCATATAATAACCTCACGGTGTCAGCAAAAGCCTTTCGACACCTGAGAGAACATTGAAGGATTATAACTATGAACACTGAAGAAAGCAATATAATATGCGGGAGAAATTCCGTTTTGGAGGCTCTGCGCTCGGGGCGTGAGCTTGACAGGCTGCTTATTGCCCACGGGGTGAGCGGCGGCTCAATTACCGAAATTACGGCAAAATGCCGTGCAAGAGGGGTTCTTATTAAAGAAATCAGCCCGCAAAAGCTTGATTATTACTGCGGCGGCGCAAACCACCAGGGTGTTGCGGTAATGCTTGCCGCACAGCGTTATTCAACCGTTGATGATATGTTTAAGCTGGCGGAGGAACGCTGTGAAAAGCCTTTTTTGATAATATGCGATAATCTTGAAGACCCGCACAATTTAGGCGCGGTTATAAGAACCGCCGAGGCCGCAGGTGCACACGGGGTAATAATTCCCGAAAGACGCAGTGCCTCGCTTAACGCCACTGTGGCAAAGGCCGCCTGCGGAGCACTTGAGTATGTTCCGGTGGCACGGGTAACAAGCCTTGCAAACACCGTTGATTTACTTAAAAAACGCGGGCTTTGGATTTTCGGAGCCGATATGGACGGCAGTGATTACACGGCAACGGATTTTGACACGCCCTGTGCACTTGTTATAGGCAACGAGGGCAAGGGAATGGGCACACTGATAACCAAAAAATGCGATATGGTGCTCAGTCTGCCGATGCTCGGCAAAATCAATTCCCTTAACGCCTCGGTTGCGGCGGGAATTTTAATGTATGAAGTGGTTAGAAGCCGAAAAAAATCAGGGAAGTGATTTAATTTATGCGATATAAGGGAAAGCATAACGGAAACGAGCTGTTTTCGCTTATAGAAAACATCGAGGATGAGAGTGAAGGCCTTGAAGAAAGCTTCGGCAAGCTTCAAAGCTTTACCGCACTGACCCCCGAGGAAATAGAGGCTCCCGCCTTAACCGTGACCGACAGCACACCCACAGGAGCACTTGAAGCCCTTAAAAAGCGAATGCTTGAAGCGCGGCTTACGGCAGAAAGCACCGCCGAAAAGGAATTTACCGCGCCCCACGCGGAGACCTCACAGGCAGAGGCTGAGCCGGCAGCGGCCGAGGCTTTAAAGCAAGTGGCTGTGCCCACCCCACAAAAGGCAGAACCCACGGCTGCCCCTACAGAGGAAAAGTCACTGCTTGAAAGGTGCAGACCGTTTATTACAGATTCCGACGGCGGCGATGCCGCTATGGATGATGCACCCGCCTACAGCCTTGAAAGCATAGCCGATATTTTAAACAGTGAAAGCAAAAAAACACTTGAAAGGCTTTCGGAAAAATATAATCTGGAAATAGACACGCTCGGCAAGGAGCAGAGCTTTGAAATACCCGACGAGGCTCCCGATACCGAGCCGGAGTTTTTTGAGGACAGTATTCCGACAAAGCAGACGGAGTCAGCACCGAAATACGTTATTTCGGATATAGATTCCGCACTTAACACTGCGGTGCCCGTTTCCGACGCGGTAACGGATATTTCAAGCACCGCAACGATAAAGTTCACACCCGTTTCCGACAGTGAAAGCCGCTCCCGCATAAGTATAAGCTCTATGACGCAAACCGTGGATTTGAGAAGTGAGCTTTCCGCCGCAGATGATACTGCCGAAAGCGAGGAAGCACGCGAAACACGCCTTGAGCAAACCGAATTTGAGGAATTTGAGCCGAAAGAGGAATTTGACAGTGAGCAAAAGGCAAAATACTTTTTACGCAAGCTTTCGCTAAGTAAAAGAAGCTGCTTTTTGCGCTGTTGCGGCACCGCTATTTTAACGCTTGCTTTGGCAATTGCGGCGCTTCCTTCAATGTCGGCATTGCTGCTTGAGCATACTGCCGTAAGTATGACGGTGTGCACTGTTATGCTCGGCTTAATACTTTTGCTGAATTGTGATATGCTCACCGCCGTTCCCAAGGCCTTTACACGCCACGCTTCGCCCGATACTCTTGTATTAACGGCAATACTTTCGGTTATTCTTTATTCGGCAGTGGGCATTTCCGAAAACGAAATAACCGTGAATATGCTGCTGCTTGCCGCGTTTACGGCCTCGCTTCGCTCAATTGCGGTATTTTTGCGCTCATCACACACACTTACGGGCTTTAAGCAGATTTCCGGCAACCACCCCAAGCGTGCGGTAAAGCTTATAAGTGACCCCGCAATCACCTTTGCCATGGCGCGAGGTTCCATTCAGGGTGATGTGCTTGCGGCCGCGCCGCGCAAAACCTCACATATAGACGGGTTTATGAAGCACTCCGCCTTCAGAATTTCATTTGGCGGCAAGCTGCCCGTTATAACGGCCGTGTCGCTTATTCTTTCGGTTATAATAGGCTTTGCAAGCTCGGCCTATTTCGACGGTATGCTTTACGGCTTTTACAGTGCCGCCGCAATTCAGTGTATTGCGGCAGTGCCAATAATTTTTTTAATTGACGATTTGCCACTTTACGGCGCCGCACGCAGGCTTAAAAAATACGGTGCCATGATAGCCGGCAAAATGGGCGCCGAATATCTTGAAAAAGCAAATGCGGTTGTTTTAAGTGCCGATGAGCTTTTCCCCTCGGGCACGGTAACGCTCCACAATATGCAGGTTTTATCCGATAACAGCATAGATGACACCTTAATACGTGCCGCCGCCCTGACCGACAGCCTTGCAAGCCCGCTCAGCCCCCTGTTTAAAAAAATTGCGGGGACCATGGGCAACCCTGTGTTGCCGGATTCCGACACCGTGAAGTATGAAGACCGAATGGGAATTTCCGGCTGGGTGGATAACAAGCTGCTCTTTGTGGGCAACCGCACCCTTATGGAGGCTCACGGAATAACCGTGCCCGGCATTGAAACCGACAGAAAGCTTTTACGCAGCGGTTACTTCCCGGTTTATGTGGCCTCGGGTGATAAAGCCTGTGCCCTGCTTGCCGTTCAGTACAATGTAAATGCCGAGCTTGCACGGGAGCTCAGGCGAATTTCGGCACTCGGAATAACAATGCTTATTGAAAGCTCCGACCCGAATTTGACCGAAGAAATGATTTGCGACTATATGGGGCTTTACGACGATTCTGTTAAGGTTATGAGTGCCGCAGGCTGCCATATGTATAAAAATGCGGTCACCTTTACAGAGCGCACCTCCGCCCCCGCCGCATACAAGGGTAACCCCTCGGCGCCGGCAGCGGTTTTAAGCTGTGCCTCGCGCATAAAAAAATCCGGCCTTATGCTTGCGGTGCTTTATTCGCTTGCGGCAGTGCTCGGTACCGTAATTTTTGTTTATATGTCCTTTAGCGGCTCAGGCTCGGTTTTCGGCAGCGGTGCCCTGTTGCTTTACTGCCTTATAAGCACGGCCGTGGCATATGCAGCCTACCTTACCTGCCAACCTTAAATTTTTCACGGAGGAGAAAACTTATGTCAGAAAAGAAGAAGTTTTACATTACAACCGCAATAGCCTATGCTTCAAGGAAGCCGCATATAGGCAACGCCTACGATATTGTTTTGGCGGATATGATAGCACGCTACAAAAAAATGTGCGGTTATGAGGTGTTTTTGCAGACCGGTTCCGATGAGCACGGCCAGAAAATAGAGGAATACGCAAAGGCTGCGGGCATAACTCCGCAGGAATATGTTGACGGCATTGCCGATGAAATTAAGGCGGTTTGGAACAGCCTTAACACCGATTACGATAAGTTTATTCGCACAACCGACAAGGACCACGAAAGGGTTATACAGAAAATTTTCAAAAAGCTTTACGATAAGGGCGATATTTACAAGGGTCATTACGAGGGCAAATACTGTGTTCCCTGTGAATCCTTTTTCACCGCCTCGCAATTGGTTGACGGCAAATGTCCCGACTGCGGCAGAGAGGTTGTGGATTCAAAGGAGGAGGCATATTTTCTGCGGCTTTCAAAATATCAGGACCGTCTGCTTGAATACTACGAGCAAAACCCCGATTTTATAATGCCCGAATCCCGCAAGAACGAAATGATAAACAACTTTTTAAAACCGGGACTTTCCGACCTTTGCATTTCCCGTTCCTCCTTTAAGTGGGGCATACCCGTTCCGTTTGATGAAAAGCACGTTATTTATGTTTGGATAGATGCGCTTTCAAACTATATTACCGGCATCGGCTACGACCCTGACGGCAGCTCGGAGCAATTTGAGCACCTGTGGCCTGCCGATTTGCACGTTATAGGTAAGGACATTGTGCGTTTTCACACTATTTACTGGCCCATAATTCTTATGGCGCTGGATTTACCCCTGCCAAAGCAGGTGCTCGGTCACCCGTGGCTGCTTGTGGGTGAGGATAAAATGTCAAAATCAAAGGGCAACACAATCTATGCCGATGATATGACCCGCCGCTTCGGAATTGACGCGGTAAGGTATTACCTGCTTTCGGAAATGCCCTTTGCACAGGACGGCACCATCACCTATGAAAGCTTTATAGCAAAATACAACACCGACCTTGCCAACACGCTCGGCAACCTTGTTAACCGCTCGGTTGCAATGACGGTAAAATATTTCGGCGGCAGTGTTAAAGCGGGCGAAAGCTCGGCAGAGCCCGATTGTGAGCTGCTTTCGGCCGCACGTGAGACCGTGGAGAAATACCGTGAGCTTATGGATAATTACCGCAATGCCGATGCCTGCGACGCAATTATGACACTTGCAAAGCGTTGCAACAAATATATTGACGAAACCGCCCCCTGGGCGCTCGCAAAGGATGAAGCACAAAGGCCGTACCTTGAAAACGTGCTCTATAACCTGCTTGAGTGCATACGTCTTTTAGGTCTTATGCTTACCCCCATTATCCCCGACAGTGCGGCTTCAATTGCAAAGCAGATAGGCAGTGATAATTCCACGCTTGAGCTCGGTGCGGTTAAGTGCTACACGGTAGGCACCCCCTCCCCCCTATTCAGCCGACTTGATGCGGAAAAGGTGCTGGCCGAAATAGCAGCCGAAAAAAGTGCGGCCGAAAAAGCAACCGCCGTGCCCGAGGGAATTGCCCAAATAGGAATAGAGGATTTTGCGCGGGTTGAGCTGAGGGCGGCAAAAATTGTTGCCTGCGAGCCCATTCCGAAGGCGAAAAAGCTTTTAAAGCTCACACTTGATGACGGAAGCGGCACACCCCGCACCGTTGCAAGCGGAATTGCAAGCTATTACACCCCCGAGCAGCTTTTGGGGCACACCGTGGTGCTGGTTGCTAATTTAAAGCCTGCTAAGCTTTGCGGTGTTGAATCACAGGGTATGATTTTAGCGGCAGATTGCTCCGATAATGATGTAAAGGTGCTGTTTATCGATAATATTCCCGCGGGAAGCAAAATAAGATGACCGATTTACCGAATTATCCGCTTGATAAGCCCCTGATTTTTGACAGCCACGCCCATTACGATGATGAGAAATTTTCCGAGACGCGGGACACACTTTTGCGCGAGCTGCCGTTGCACGGGGTTTGCGGCGTTGTAAATTGCGGCTGTGATGCCGCATCATCAAAAGCAGCGCTTGAATTGACCGAAAAATATAATTATTTTTATGCGGCCGTGGGTATTCACCCCGAAAA
>CAZKUO010000031.1:0-1787 GCA_964555975.1 uncultured Ruminococcus sp.
GTTGACTATTCCGGCCGTTCGGTTATAGTTGTGGGACCGGAGCTTAAAATGTATCAGTGCGGCCTGCCTAAGGAAATGGCTCTTGAGCTGTTCAAGCCCTTTGTAATGAAGCGTCTTGTGGAAACCAAGGCCGTTACCAACATTAAATCGGCAAGAAAAATGGTTGAGCGTGCCTCAACCGAGGTTTGGGATGCGCTTGAAACCGTAATTAAGGAGCACCCCGTGCTTCTCAACCGCGCGCCTACGCTTCACCGCCTCGGTATTCAGGCCTTTGAGCCGGTGCTGGTTGAGGGTAAGGCACTCAAGCTTCACCCCCTGGTTTGCACAGCCTACAATGCCGACTTCGACGGCGACCAGATGGCAGTTCACGTTCCGCTTTCAGCCGAGGCACAGGCCGAGGCCCGCTTCCTTATGCTTGCGGCCAACAACCTCTTAAAGCCGTCGGACGGAAAGCCTGTTACCGTTCCCACGCAGGATATGGTTCTCGGTTCCTACTACCTTACACTTGTAAAGTCGGATGAGCAGGGCGCAAACAAGGTCTTCCGCGATAAGGATGAGGCCGTAATGGCTTATAATGACGGTATCATCGGCCTCCACGCTCCCATCAGGGTGCGTATGACCGACGGTAACGGCAATCACGGGCTTGTTTGGTGTACAGTGGGCTTCATTATCTTCAATGAATCAATCCCGCAGGATTTGGGCTTTGTTGACAGAAGCGATCCCGCACACCGCTTTGACCTTGAATGGACCTTTACCGTTAAGGACCCGAAGGCCGTTGCAATTGAAAGCAATGACGATATAATTCAAAATAAAGTGGGCAAAAAGCAGCTCGGCAAAATTATCGATCGCTGCATTACCGCTCACGGAACAAGCGAATCGGCAATTGTGCTTGATAACATCAAGGCCACCGGATTTAAATATTCCACCAAGGGTGCCATTACCGTTGCGGTTATCGATGCGGTAATTCCGCCCGCCAAAAAGGAAATATTGGCCGATGCCGAAGCGAAGATAGATTTGATTACGCGTGACTATCGCCGCGGTCTTATAAGCAATGATGAGCGCAGCCGCCATATAATCGAAATATGGAACAAGGCAACCGAGGATGTCGGAGATGCCCTTAAGGGTCACCTTGATGAGTTTAACCCGATATTTATGATGGCCGATTCCGGCGCGCGTGGTTCAATGAGCCAGATTCGTCAGCTTGCGGGTATGCGCGGACTTATTGCAAATACCGCAGGTAAAATAATCGAGGTTCCGATTCGTGCCAACTACCGTGAGGGTCTTAACGTGCTTGAGTACTTTATTTCCTCACGCGGTGCACGTAAGGGACTTGCGGATACCGCTCTGCGTACCGCCGACTCGGGGTACCTTACCCGCCGTCTTGTTGATGTTGCGCAGGATGTTATTGTCCGTGAGGATGACTGCGGCACCGAGGAAGGCCTTACCGTCTTTGATATTAAGGACGGCAACCACATTCTTGAGCCTCTTGCAGAACGTCTTGAGGGCAGATATTTGCTTCACGATGCCGTTCATCCCGAAACGGGTGAGGTTATCTGGTCGCATGAGGATATGGTTACGGGCGAGGGTGCAAAGCGAATTGTAGATGCCGGAATTACCGAAATCGAAATCCGCTCAGTGCTTACCTGCCACAGCCACCACGGCGTTTGTAAAAAGTGCTACGGCCGCAACCTTGCAACAAGCAAGCCAGTAACAACGGGCGAGGCTGTGGGTATTGTGGCGGCGCAGTCCATAGGCGAGCCCGGCACACAGCTTACAATGCGTACCTT
>CAZKUO010000031.1:1797-19782 GCA_964555975.1 uncultured Ruminococcus sp.
CACGGGCGGTATTGCTAGCACCGAGGATATTACACAGGGTCTTCCCCGTGTTGAGGAGCTGTTTGAAGCACGCCGACCCAAGAGGTGCGCCCTCATTGCCAAAATGGACGGTACCGTCCGCATTGCCGAGGAAAAGCGCAGCAACGTTATTATAATTACCAATGATGAGCTTAAAACCGAGGAAAAGGTTACCATTCCCTACGGTGTGCGCTGCCTTGTTAAGGACGGGGATACCGTCAAGGCGGGCGATATGCTGATACCCGGCTCAAAATACCCGCAGGATATTTTGGAGGCTCAGGGCCCCGAGGCCGTTCAGGAATATATTATAGCGGAAATTCAAAATGCTTACCGTACACAGGGTGTTGATATTAACGATAAACACATTGAGGTAATAGTTCGCCAGATGATGCGCAAGCTGCGCATTACCGATCCCGGCTCAACCGACCTCATTCAGAACGTAAGCTATGAATACAAGGAGATAGCCGAGGCAAATGCGGCTGTTAAGGCCCGCATTGAGGCCGGCGAGGAGGGGCTCACCCTTGCAACCTACCGTGCAACGCTCCTCGGTATCACCAAGGCTTCACTTGCAACCGAATCCTTCCTGTCTGCCGCCTCCTTCCAGGAGACCACGCGTGTTCTTACCGAGGCCGCAATTAAGGGCAAGGTGGACCCGCTGTTCGGCTTGAAGGAAAATGTTATTATCGGTAAGCTGGTTCCCGCGGGAACGGGTATGCGCTGTGCGGAAATCAATCCGCCCGAGTATGCCGAGCAGCCCATTGACGAGGCCGAGCTCACAGAGCTTGCCGAATAAAGCTGTTTTAAAAACGGGCTTCGCAGTCGCGGTGCGGTGCAGCAATTTTCAGAGTGCTCACACCGCGTCTGCCGCCCTGTTTTGAAACTTTTTATTGACATATATATGCAATTTGGGTTATAATCTAATTTGATAGGGTGTGTGCCTGCTTAAAGAACGGCTTTTCCGCAGGCTCACTTACACCGAATAAGGAGGTTTACACAGTGAAAAGAACATATCAGCCTAAAAAGCTGCACCGTAAAAAGGAGCATGGCTTTATGAAGCGCATGGCAACTTCCAACGGCCGCAAGGTGCTCGCTCGCCGCAGAGCTAAGGGCAGAAAGCAGTTGACATATTAAAGCCACTTAACCGTGGCTTTTCATTTTATTGCGAACGTGTGCGGCTGTAAATTGGCTTTAAGGCTTGCAGTCGGCACGTGTGCTTTGGGTTTGTGACAGGTATGATTACCAAGCTTAAAGAGAACTACGAATTTAAAAGAGCCTATAAAAAAGGCAAATCCTTTGTCTCCCCATATTTTGTTATTTATGCGGTTCGCCGCCGCAGCGGCGTGCGAATGGGCATAACCGCGGGCAAAAAGCTGGGCGGCGCCGTGCAGCGCAACCGCGCCAAAAGGGTGCTTACCGCCGCATTTGCGGAGTGCCTGCCGGGCATTGCTCCGGGGTATGATTTTGTGTTGGTTGCAAGAACACGTATTCTTGCGGTTAAAAGCACCGTTGTTGCGGCGGCTATGAAAAAGCTGCTCTCATCGGCGGGTATTTACGAATATGATAAGCAAGCTTGCGATAAAGCTGATTAGGCTTTATCAAAAAAACATTTCTCCGCTTAAAATCCCCTGCTGCCGCTTTACTCCCACCTGCTCGGAATATGCGGTTCAAGCTCTGCAAAAGCGCGGCCTGCTTGTGGGGGGCTTTCTTGCGGTACGAAGAATTTTAAGGTGCAATCCGCTTTGCAGGGGCGGGTATGACCCCGTGCCCGAAAAGCGGGCGCGGCATTGAGAAAAAATCAATTATTGCCGAAAAGCGACTTGAACGGACGGTGCATTAATGCAAAAGCTATTTGACATAATCAACATCCCCTTTGGGTGGGTGCTTGAATTTCTATCGGGAATTTTCGGGGGTAATTTTGCCGCCGCGGTTTTCGCATTTACCCTTATTATAAATCTTATACTGATACCGCTGAGTGTAAAAAGCCAGAAATCATCGGTTCAGCAAATGCGTATCAAGCCGAAGCTTGATGAGCTTAAAAAGAAATACGGTGACGATAAGCAAAAGTACAGCGAAGCCATGCAGCGCCTTTATCAGGAGGAGAATGTCTCTATGTCGGGCGGCTGCCTGCCGATGATACTTCGCCTTGTGCTTATGATGAGCATTTATTACCTCATACTCTCTCCGCTTACCTATATGGCGAATGCGGACAAGACACAGGTTTCAAACGTGACCACCGCCATTACCGAAAGCCTTACCGAGCTGCAAAAAAGCAATGAGAGCGAATACAAGAGAATTACGGGCGAAATTTCTTGGAAAAACGGAAGCAACAATGAATTGAGCATTGTAAAAATAATCCGTGAAAAGCCCGAGGCTATAAAGGAAATTCTTTCAGACGAGGCTTATTCCGAAATTGAGGATGACCTTGCCGATATAACCGCCGCAGACAGTGAAGCCGACATTGACTATTCCTTCTTCGGTATTGACCTTACACAAACGCCCAAATTTTCATTTGATATATTCCACGATGCACAGCTTATTTGGGTAATGCCGGTAATTGCGTTTCTTGCGCAAATGCTGACAAGCTTTTTATCCCTTGCAATGCAAAAAAAGCTCAACCCCGAAGCTCCGAATATGGCCGGAATGATGCTTACAATGCCGCTTATTTCACTTTTTATCGGCTTCACATTGCCGGGCGGCGTGGCGTTTTACTGGGCCTGCTCGTCACTCATAGGCGGGGTAATTCAGGTGGGCGTTCAACAGTTTTACGGCCCACAGCGTATGCTTGCGCGTGAGCGCATTAAGGAGCTTTCCGAGCGTTGCGGCTTTGAAGAAAAGCAATTGAAAAAGCTTGAGGCGGCAAAGGCTGAAGAAGAAAAATAATTATAAAGCGTGCAAAAAAAGCCTTTCGGTGCAGTGGGAGCAATGTCCCTTTTGCGCCGAAATTCAAAGGAGGATTTATTCTTGATTAAAGAAGCAGTTGGCTACGGAAATACTATAGACGAAGCCAGAGAAAACGCCGTTGCACTTTTAAATGCGGCGGAAAACGATGATATTCAGTTCGAGGTGCTTGCAACCCCGAAGAAGAAAACACTCGGTATTTTCGGCGGAAGAAAGGCCGAGGTGCGTGTGTTTGTTGACCTGCCCGATGAAAAGCCGGCAAGGCCCGCGCGTGAAAACCGTAAAAAGAAGCCCGCCGAGGCTGCCGAAAAGCCGCGCAAGCAGGCTCCGCAAAAGGCCGAAAAGCCCGCACCCGAAAAGGCTGTTAAGCCCGAAAGAACCGAAAAGCCCGAAAAAACCGCTCCCGCTTTCGGTGAGCTCCGCCCGGTAAGCGAGCTTCCCGCCGATTCAAAGGCGGCGCGTGCGGCGGCATATCTCAAAGCAATACTTGACGGCTTCGGCTGCACCGATATTGATATGAAGGTCGCCACTGCCGATAATGCCGCGCTTATCGCACTTGAGGGCGAAACTGTCGGCGTTATTATAGGCCATCGCGGCGAAACCCTCGATTCATTGCAGTATTTAACAAGCCTTGCCGCAAGCAACGGCGGCGGCTACTTCAAGGTTACCCTTAATATAGGAAATTACAGGGAAAAGCGCGAGGAAGCCCTTATAAGCCTTGCAAAGCGCGTTTCGGCTCAGGTTATAAAAACCGGCAAATGTCGCAGTCTTGAGCCTATGAATCCCTATGAGCGCAGAGTAATTCACACTGCCGTTCAGGGGATTGACGGGGTTACCTCAAGCTCCTTCGGTCAGGGCACGGCACGCCGCGTAATAATCGGGCCCGAGGGTGAGCCGCTTCGTCCGCAAAGAAGAAGCAATTACGACGGTGAACGTCGCAGACCCGCTTCACGCACACAGACCGCTCCCGCTCCCGACAGGGAGCCGAAAAGGGATAACGATGCTCCCCTTTACGGAAAAATCAACTAAACCGATTTTTTAAAAAACAAAAATTCCCGAACGGATTGTTTAGAATTATCGGGCAAGAATATTATAAGACGATACAACAGTTTTTTGACGGGGAGTGCCTTATTTGGAAAAATTTGTTATTAACGGCGGGCACCCGCTTCACGGCGAGGTGCGCATAAGCGGCGCCAAAAATGCCGCAGTTGCCATACTTCCGGCGGTCTTGCTTGCCGACGGTCCCTGCATTGTTGAAAATCTTCCCAATATTTCCGATGTTTCCACCATTCTCAAAACCATGCAGGCCTTGGGAGCCCAAATTAAAAGCATAAACAAATCAACGGTTGAAATTGACCCGAGCCATGTAAATTCCTTTGTGGTTTCAAAGAAAATGGCCGAGGGTATGCGTGCCTCAAGCTATTTTTTGGGTGCTCTGCTCGGGCGAATGAACCGCGCGCGTGTGGCCCCTCCCGGTGGCTGTGATTTCGGTGTTCGACCAATTGACCAGCACATAAAGGGCTTTGAAGCACTCGGCGCCAAAATGACCATTGAAAACGGCATGGTGGATGCGAACGCGGCCTCGCTTAACGGCTGCTTTATCTACCTTGATGTGGTTTCGGTTGGGGCAACCATAAACATTATGCTTGCCGCGGCACGTGCAAACGGGCTTACCGTGATTGAAAACGCCGCCCGTGAGCCGCACATTGTTGACCTTGCCAACTTCTTAAATTCTATGGGTGCAAATATAATGGGTGCCGGCACGGGTGTTATTAAAATCCGCGGCGTGCGCCACTTAAAGGGCACCACCTACAGCATTATTCCCGACCAGATTGAAGCCGGAACGTATATGGCCGCTACCGCAGCCGCAGGTGGGGACGTGCTTATTAAAAACGTAACGCCGAAGCACCTTGAATCTATTATCGCAAAGCTCTCCGAGGCGGGGGCGGAAATTACCGAGTATGATGAGGCCGTGCGTGTGAAAATGGCACAGCGCCCCAAGCGTTGCAACGTTAAAACAATGCCGCACCCCGGCTTTCCTACCGATATGCAGCCGCAGATTGCCGTTGTTTTGAGCCTTGCCGAGGGAACAAGCATTATAACCGAGGGCGTGTGGGATAACCGCTTCAGGTATGTTGATCAGCTCACTCTTATGGGCGCGGATATTCAGGTGGACGGTAAAACCGCGGTAATAACCGGCGTTCCGTCATTAAAATCCTCACCCGTGTGTGCGGTTGATTTGCGCGCCGGTGCCGCCATGATAATTGCGGGGCTTGCCGCAGAGGGTGTTACCGAAATTGAGGAAATTGACCACATTGACCGCGGCTATGAAGACGTAGTTGAAAAATTTACGGCCTTGGGTGCCGATATTAAGCGTGTAACCGTATTTGACGGTAATCAAATTTTAAAGCAGGCATAAAAACACGGGGCCTCGGCAATATGCCGGGAGCCCCTGTTTGTTTCAAGAAAACCGGATGCCGGGCGACAAAAAAGCTACAGGAGGCTGAAATGTCACTGCGTGGCATATAATCACACCGTAGGTCGGGGCTTGCTTCCACTGTAACGCTTATAGCAAAGAATTTGCACAAATCAATTAAGGCTCCCTCTGACGGGTGAGGTTGCGAGCGCGTCCTGCGGACGATGAAGCGAGCATAACGAAGCGCTGCGGTCGGCAATTGCGCCGCGCTCCAAGCGTGCGCAATGTCGGGCACCGCAAGAGGGCCTGAGCTGTCACCCTAAGGTGACTGAGGGAGAGAAAAGGTTAAGCTTTGATGTTGTCTTTGTTTATCTCCCCCTCCGACACTCGCTGACAGCGGCAATTATTCGGTGGACTTTCAGTCCTCCCGATAACAGCAGCTTACAGTCGCATAGCAAGCTACCGGCTCAGCCTGTAGTTATGATTTTTATAAAGCAGTAATTTACGGAGTGGGAAAAATGTCAAAAATTCATCCGCTTTTCAGCGGTTCAAAGGGAAACAGTACATATATAACGGGGAAAGGCACCTCGCTGCTTGTGGATGCAGGGGTTTCCTTTAAGGCACTTTCATCTGCACTTGAGGCCGCAGGGCAAAGCGTAGGCGAGCTTTCGGCCGTGCTTGTGACGCATACCCACACCGACCATATAAGGGGGCTTAAGGCCCTACTTACTGCCGCCCCGAACGCGGTGCTTGCCGCCTCGACCGAAACCCTTGAAGCCTTAGCAGCGGATAACAAAATTCCCGCCCACACAAAAACAGTTGCGGTAAGTCCCTGTGCCCCGCTTGAAATTAACGGGGTGGGTGTTAGCTTTTTCCCCACAAGCCACGATTGCGCGGGCTCGGGCGGATATTCGTTTTTTATGCCCGATGATGTGAAAATCACCGTCTGCACGGATCTCGGCCATATTGACAATACCGTGCGCTCAGCCCTGTGCGGCAGTGCGGCGGTGCTTTTAGAAGCAAATTACGATCCCGATATGCTGAAAAACGGCCCATACCCCGCAATGCTTAAAATGCGAATTATGTCGGGTGACGGCCACCTTTCAAACTATGCCTGTGCGGCAGAACTGCCCCCACTTTTAAAAAGCGGCACGGGTCGGTTTATTTTGGGGCATTTAAGCCAAAATAACAATACCCCTCTGCTTGCTCTCTCTGCCGCACGCGCCGCTCTTACGGATGCCGGTGCCAAAGAGGGTGCAGATTTTACACTGACCGTGGCCGCACCTAAGGATAACGGAGTGATTGTTTTATGATCAGGGTTACGGTTATAGCTCCCGAGGGCTTTAAGGAAAAATATTTGCGTGAGGCCGCCGACGAATATATAAAGCGTCTGCGCGGCTTTTGCGACCTGCAAATTGCGGAATTTGCCCCCGCCCACCTAGGTGACAAGCCATCTTCGGGAGAAATTACCGCCGCACTTGAGCGTGAGGCGGCATTTATTTCAAAAAAAATCCCCTCGGGCTCCCACGTTACGGCTCTTTGCATTGAGGGCAAACAGCTTTCAAGTGAGGAGCTTGCCGCCGAAATCAGGCAAGCTGCCGATATTGGAACACCGCTCACCTTTATTATAGGCAGCTCCTACGGACTTGCCGAAAGCATAAAGAAGCACGCCGACCTGCGCCTCTCGTTTTCAAGGCTGACCTTTCCGCACCGCCTTTTCAGGGTACTGCTGCTCGAACAGCTCTACCGTGCCTTTAAAATCAATTCCGGCGGAGCATACCATAAATAGCAGGCCGCATTTCAATCACCGTATTCGGCCTTTATTCTATCATTAATTCGGCCTGTACCGTTGTTAACAGACCGAAAAATATCTGCATTAAGGTCGGTGTACCACTATATGTTGTTGTCACTCGGTTGTGGGGTGAGCACAACGGTATATGTGCAAATTTGTAGGATTGCACAACCAAAATGTTAAAAATAGTCAAAAAAACCGCTTTTACAAAATAATTACAGATTTGTAACCTTTTGTAACCACTTGTAAATTGTTTGTTTTAACCAAAAAACGAATTTTCGGCGGCTTTGACATTGTGACCGAAAAGGAATATAATATTTGACGACCTGCGAATGTTATTTCAAAAGGAGTCATTGGATGTTTGATCAAATTAAGTGCGGATCTATCGTGCCGGAGGGCTTTAAGCGCCTCGGCATACGGCTTATTGCGGCATTGACCGCATTGACCGTCGGACTTGTTGCTTTACTCTGGTTTTCGGTAAATACGGTGGCCGTGTTTGACGGAGAGCATACCTACACGGTGCGCTCCTTAAGCACAAATCCCGCAAGCGCGTTATCCTGTGTCAATTTAAAATCCGGTCATTTTAAAATTTTGAATACAAAAGTTTCCAATCGCTTTACCAGCATTGAAATTGCCTATTCCTTTCCGGTTTATATAACCGTGGGCAACACCACAACCGAGGTTGAATTTACCGGCGGCACCGTGCTTGATGCATTGAAGTGCGCGGGCTTTAACCCGAATGAGGGCGATTTCACGGAGCCCTCACTCGATACACCGGTTAATTCCACCGTTTATATTGATTATACGGATATTGAGTATGAGCGCGGCACCTATACAGAGCCCATAGCCTACACACTTGAAACGGTTTATTCGGGCGAAAAAACCGCCGGCACCGAGGCTGTTGTTGCCGGAACAGACGGTGAAAGGCTTGTAAGCTATGAAAGAAAGCTTGTTAACGGCACTGTTTCGTCTCAGGAGGTAACCTCCGAGGTTGTGGTGCGTGAAGCTGTCAGCGGCAAAAAAATTATCGGCACGGGTCCTGTTTCAAAGGGAACTGCGGTTGATAAATCGGCCTACAAGGGTGTTTCCGCACTTGAAATGCCCGGCACGCTTGAATTTGACGAAAACGGCGTTCCGCTTAATTACAAATCCAAAATAACCTCCCGCGCCACCGCTTATACCTACACCGGTAACAACTGTTCCACCGGAGTGGCACCCAAGCCCGGCTATATTGCGGTAAATCCCAAGGTTATTCCCTACGGCACAAAAATGTATATACGTGCGGCCGACGGCAGCTTTGTTTACGGCTATGCCATTGCGGCGGATACCGGCGGCTTTATAAAAAATCATCCTACGGGTGTGGATCTCTTTATGTCAACCCGCAGCGCGTGTATAAGCTTCGGTGTTCGCAATATGGAAATTTATATATTGGAATGATTTTTTCAGGGGGCTGTAGCTTATACAGCCCTTTGAGAGTGACGACAAAGTCGCACTCTCTTGGACGGGGAAGCCGTTCGCACGAAAATCAAAGATTTTCGGACTGCACTCTTTCCCCGCCAATACCACCCCTGTACTCTTGAAAATCCGCTGTAAAAGCGGATTTTCGCTTATAAGGTGTTTTTCGACGCGCGTGTCGCCGAAAAAACAAAATTGTTATTACTTAGTTTTGTTTCGCTGCGCTCGGTGGGTTGGGTCGAAAAATGACGAATGATTTACATAACATTTTTATTCATTTTATTGTGAATAAACATTTATCCAACTTATCAACAGTGTTATCCACCGAAAAACGGCTCTAAAGCCGATTTTTTCGTTTTAGAGTGGGTATAAATGTGGATATGGCGGTGGATAAGTGGGAAAACTTTTAAGGTTGTCCAAGTTAACATAACACAAAAAATGCGGAAAATATTTCCGTTAAATACCCACATTTTATTGCCTATAAAAGTATATAAATCAGTGCAAAAAGTAATTTTTTATCGGCACCCTCACCGATTAACAAAAGCAGCAACCCGAGTATCAGCGGCAAATCGCCGTCGGTTTTGAAGCCTTCAAGCAATTTCGGTATTAACGGCCCTGCCTCGCGGTGCGGTCGGCTTACGGGCTCGGGTATCGGTCGAGGCTCGGGTGCAGGCGCAGGTGCGGGCTCTGTCCTGCCTTGAAGCTTCACAAACGGCGGCACGGGCGGCATGGGCCTGTTATCGTTCCTAACCGCTTTTGCGCTCATTTCACGCATTCTTTCAACCGCCGCCTGCTGCTGCCGCATAAAATCGTTTTGGTTCATAATATCTCCTTTAAAAGCCCGCTTTCCTTTATAAGCGGTAGCATATCCAAAAGCTTTAAAAGCTTTACCGCGGAATCGGCCCGCGCCTGTCTTTCGGCACTCAGGTGTGGGCGCAGGGCGGAAATAAGCTGCACGCGCGAATCCTCATCTCGGCTTTTAAAACGGGCGAGCAGTGACATAATTTTCCCTATATCCTCTCCGCCCGCCATCGGATTTTCCCGTACCGCCTCGGGTTCCTGCTCGGCTTGGTTTTCACCGAGCAGGCTTTGTGCCATCTGTCTTATGCGCTCCATACCCTCGGGGTCGGAAAGCAGTGCGGTAAGCTTATCGCTTATTTCGTCCATTACCGTTACCGCCCTTTAATATCGACCTTAAAATTTGCTGTGACTGCGGGCTTTTAAGCAGCTCCTCAAGCTTTTCGCGGTTTGTTGTCAGCTCGGTAAGCCTTGCCCGCTCCTCGGGAGAAAGCATACCAAGCAAGGCACTTGGGTCCTGCCCGTCGGCGGCGCGGCTCACAGCATCTCTTTGCAGTCTGCCGCCGCTTGATTTCAAAAGTGCCTCTATCAGCCTTTGCTTGCCGTTTTCGTTAATATCCATATTTCCTCTGCCTCCCTTAAGTCGTATTAAATATTATGATATTTTTTAAAAGGATAGAAGTGTTGCAAAAATGAGAATTGCCGTTATTTCCGATTCGCACGGAAGAAGCGACCGAATTGAAGAAATAATAGATGCCCAGCCGACCGCGCGCCACATTTTCTTTTTGGGCGATTTAACCGCCGATGCGGAAAATGCAGGCTACCTATACCCGGGGCGCGAGCTGCACATTGTAAGCGGTAACTGCGATATATTCTCGCAATATCCGTGTGAGGCAATAGCCGAGGTGTGCGGGCACAGAATTTTTTACGCCCACGGTCACACCCTCGGTGTAAAGTACGGCACCGAGAGACTGCTTAAGGCGGCCGCCGAAAATCAGTGTGATATTGTGCTTTACGGTCACACGCATATCTCAAATACAGTATATGAAAACGGAATTTATCTTGTTAATCCCGGCTCCTGCGCAAGATCGAGAAACGGCCCCGAAAGCTATGCCGTTATAGATATTGAGAAAAACGGCATAATGCCGATTATCGTAAAGACTTAAAATTTCCAAAAAAAGCTTGAAAAAAAGCACTTTATAAAGTATTATATATTGGTAAAGGTATGCTTAATTCAATTTTTTACCGAAGGAAGTTTTAGTATGAAAATTTTTGTAGTTAACGCGGGCAGCTCGTCACTTAAATATCAGCTTATAGATATGGAAAACGAGCAGGTGCTTGCAAAGGGTCTTTGCGAAAGAATAGGTGTTACGGGCGCCATTTCGCACAAAACGGCAGACGGCAGAGCATATTCCGCCGAAATTCCCATGCCTACCCACAGTGAGGCTTTCGAGGCTGTGGTTTATGCCCTCACAAAGAGTGAGGCGAGTGTAATTTCCTCCTTTGACGAAATTTCCGCAATAGGCCACAGAATAGTTCAGGGCGGCAGCATCTTCCCCGATTCCTGCCTTGTTACCCCCGAGGTTATCGAAAAAATAGATGAGCTCGGCGCACTTGCTCCCCTTCACAATCCCGCACACGTGCTTGCGATACGTGCCTGCATAAAAACCTTCGGAGATAAAATACCGCAGGTAGTTGTGTTTGACACCTCATTCCACCAGACTATGCCTGCCAAGGCATATATGTATCCCCTGCCGTATGAATATTATGAAAAATACGGTGTTCGCAAATACGGTGCTCACGGAACCTCACACCGCTTTGTAAGCGACCGTGCCGCCGCACTTGAAAATAAGCCGAAATCGGAGCTTAAAATAATTACCTGCCACCTCGGCAACGGTTGCTCCATAACCGCCGTGCGTGACGGTGTATGTGTTGATACCTCAATGGGCTTCACTCCGCTTGACGGCTTTATGATGGGCACCCGCTCGGGAACACTCGACCCCTCCGCTCTTACATACATTGCCGAAAAAGAGGGCCTCTCACCCGAGGAGGTTAACATAATCTGCAACAAAAAATCGGGAATGCTCGGAATTTCCGGCATTTCAAACGATAACCGCGATATTTGCGCCGCCGCCGATGCCGGCAATGAGCGCGCCCGCCTCGCCGTTGAAATGCAGCGCTACGAAATTCTTAAATTCGTCGGCTCTTACATTGCCGCAATGAACGGAGTTGACGTTATTGCCTTTACCGGCGGCATAGGTGAAAACGACCCCGATTTGCGCCGTTATGTTTGCGAAAATCTCGGCTACATCGGTGTTGAAATCGATGAGGAGAAAAACCTGCTTCGCGGCAGCGAGGTTAAAATTTCAACCGATAACAGTCGCGTTAATGTTTATGTTATTCCCACAAACGAGGAGCTTGCAATTGCAAGAGATACCCTTGCCATCATTTCAAAATAACGGGAGCTTGGCGTGATTATTATGAATATAAACGATATTAAAAGCAAAATTCAAAACGGCGAATTTAATGCCGATTTCACCATGCTTTACGGTGATGCCGCCGCAGCGGGCAAGCGTTATCTTGCCGCGGCCGAGGCCTTTTGCGGGCTTTTCCCCGAGAGGGACGGCATAAGGCTGTTTTCCGCCCCGGGCAGAACCGAGGTGGGCGGCAATCACACCGACCATCAGCATGGCTGCGTGCTTGCGGGCAGCGTTAATCTTGATGTTATTGCCGTTGCGGCACCGAACGGTGAAAATGTGATTCGCATTAAATCCGAGGGGTATGATATGGATACCGTAAGCCTCTCGGAGCTTGAAGCAAGCCCTGCCGAAAACGGCCGCGCCTCTGCACTTATTCGCGGGGTGCTTGCCCGCTTTGAGGAGCTTGGCTGCAAAATCGGCGGTTTTAATGCCTACACCACCTCAAACGTTTTAAAGGGCTCGGGGCTTTCCTCCTCGGCCGCCTTTGAGGTTTTGGTGGGCACAATTGTAAACGGTATGTTTTTCAACGGCAAGGCCGATGCCATTACCGTGGCAAAAATCGGGCAGTATGCCGAGCGCGAATACTTCGGTAAGCCCTGCGGCCTGCTCGACCAAACCGCAAGCTCGGTGGGCGGCTTTACCTATGCCGATTTTCTTGACCCCGCCAACCCCGTCACCGAAAAGATAGAGCTTGACCCGCAGGCCTTCGGCTATACCCTTTGCGTGGTTGATACCGGCGGAAATCACGCCGATTTAACCGGGGATTATGCCGATATTACGGTTGAATGCAGAAAAATTTCCGAGGCACTCGGTGTTGAATATCTGCGTGATGCCGATTATGCCCGCTTTAACCAAAGCCTTTCTGCACTGCGCCGCTCCTGCGGTGACCGTGCGGTGCTTAGGGCATTCCACTTCTTTAATGAGCAAAAACGTGTTGAGGAGCAAAGGGCAGCCCTGAAGCACGGCGATTTTAAGCGCTTTTTGGAGCTTGTAAATGCCTCGGGTAATTCATCCTATGATTATTTGCAAAATCTTTACTCGGTTTCAAGCGTGTCCGAGCAGGGCCTCCCTCTTGCAATAGCCCTCACAAAAGACTTTTTGCAGGGTGACGGTGCCTGCCGTGTTCACGGTGGCGGTTTTGCGGGCACAATTCAGTGCTACATACCCAACGCCCGCCTTGCCGAATACAAGACTATGATTGAGGCGGTTTTCGGGGACGGCACCTGCTGTGTTCTCCGTATTCGCCCCGTAGGCGGCTACGAAATCAAATAAACCGGCTTGGAACCTCTCAAGTAAAGACCACCAATTACTCAACCCCCTGTTCTATTGACAGAGAGCCTGTTTATTAAGAAAAGACGTTACGAAGCAGCATTATTCTTATCAAAAAAATCCGTCCCCGGTGGGGGCGGATTTTTTGTATAATGAAAACCATTTGCTCGGTGCGTGGTTTTCAAAGATGATTTTACTTTTGTTCGTTTTTAATTTTTTCAAGCACGTCCTGTGCGGCGTTGTAGGCCTCGGCTACGCCCTTTTGGTCTTCAAAAACTGTGCCCTCAACCTTGCGGCAGGAAATACCGAGATCCTCCGGTAACCGGCCTAAGCCCTCAAGCTCGGTCGCCTTGTAAAATTCATCACCGAAGCTTATGGGCTCGGTATCGAAAAGCCCGTCTGAGGCAAGCTCTGAAAGATACTTGTACGATTCCTTATCCGTAATGTAAAGCAGGGCTTCACTGTCGGCCGCTATAAGTGATTGCAGCTTTGTCATCATAGTATATTTATACTGCGTATCACCCGAATTATCATTATAGCTGCAATTGATTACCTGCACGTTAATTTCACCGTCGCCGTTTACATCGGTTGCACAGCGGCTTATATAATCCGCCACAGCCTCGGTTTGACTGTCAAGCACGGCGGAATAGGTGAAATAAACCACCTCAATATCATATTTTGTTCGTGTGGCGCACTGAACCGTTAAAACGGCAAGCACCACTAAAGTTGCCGCAATTCCGAAAACGTGCCATTTATACTGAAACCAAAAATTGTTCCACTTTTCCTTGGGGGTTTTCGGCACAATTGCAATCTCACTCGGCTTCGGCGGCGGGGCCGCTTCACCCGATTGCATTTTTTTCAGCTCTAAAAATTCCTGCCTTGCGCGGCGCTGCTCCTCAAGAATTTCGTTCTTTTTATTATCGGCCATAGCTTTCATACCTCCGTCGGATACTATAGCACCCCGCGTGCCGCTTTTCAAGTGGAGATATGTAAACTTTTTATTTACAGGCTTAGATTTTTTTGAATTTTAAGCTATTAGTTCACAGTCACGGTGCCGTTTTCGGTTTTAACGGAAACTATCTCCTCATTATAGTTGCAAACGCTGTTTTCGCCGCAAATGAGCTTGATTTCGGTTTTGCCCTCGGCTTCGGCCTTGATTTTGAAATTAAGGTAGGTAAGCACACCGTCACGCTTAACATCCTCGTTTTCAACGCTTATCAGCTTAATTGTTCCGCTTTCATCCGCCGTGGCTTCGCAATCGGTAAGCAGCTCGCCGTTTTCGGCGCTTATAAACTCCAGCACCTCGGTATCATACTCAAATTCAAGCAAAAAGCCCATAGCTCCCGGGTTTGCTTTAAAGCTTACCGGCACACGTATATTCTTGCCGGCCTCGGCCGAAACGGAGCCGACCGAAATAACAGGCTCGCCGCCGTTACCGCCCGATTTGAAAATGCTTACCAGATAGGCGGTAAGCGCACCTATGAGAACAAGCCCCGCTACAACGGCGGAAATAATTATTATAAGCTTCTTTTTATTCAATTCAACGCACTCCAAACAAAATTATTTAATATAATAATAATGCAGAACGGTAGCTTTTGTCAAGGACAAACCGTGAGGTTGTTTTTGTGGAAAATGTAAAACAGAAATTGACTTTATCTATTTTTATATATTACAAGCTCGGGATTTTCACCGTTTTCTTCATAGGTACAGATAAGGATAAAATCCATATTGGCGGCTATACCGAAGCATCTGTTTCCGCCGAATTCACATTCAAGCTGATTGCCGAGATATGTAGCGTTATCATCCAAATACTTTGCGGCTTTTCCGTTCGGCAGTCTGTATTCAAGGTTGATATAGCTGCCCACAAGAGCGTTAAGTGAGGTGAGCTTCGGCATACCCTTGATGTTTAAAGCATTGATTTCATCGATCAAAAGCTTTTTAAATTCCTCAAAGGCTTTATTGCCGCCGAGCTCCTCGTATCGCTTCCAGTAATTCAATTTCGGAAGCTCTGCCTGTAAATACGCACGCACTTCTTTTTCCGAATATTCCTCGCTGACCATATTCTTCACACAAACCTCAATTAAATCGTCCATATTACTGTACATATATTCGCCGTCTGCATAACACCATTTGCAGTATTCTTCGTTGAAAAAGCCGTCTTTTTCTCGGCTTACAGTGGAGTCTTCAAGCGGCATACCGCAGCATTGGCAAATCAGTTGTCTCGGTGTACCGAGAAGCGTATTGATTGAAACATCAAACAGCTTGGATAACAGCTTTAATGTCTCTGTGTTCGGTGTGGTATCCCCGTTTTCCCAGCGGGAAACGGCTTGGCGGGTTACAAATACCTTTTCCGCAAGCTCATCCTGTGACATACCCTTTTTGTTTCTCAGTTCAAAAATAATATCTTTAGTTTCCATATCTTTACCACCTCGATATTATTATACTGCAATCCTTAATAATAAGCAAGCAACCCGCTGTTGCTGTCGGACTGTCGAATTTCTGTTTTCCGAACGATTATACCATATATTTATGAAAATTTCCGCAACGACAAAACAGCGGCAGAGAGGTGTTAATTTCTCTGCCGCTGCTCCGGTTAGTTTTAAATTATACCGTAATTTACGGTTTCGGTGGCCACTTTACTCCCACTCAACCAAGACTAAACTATTCTGCTTATGTATTTTCGCTTCTTGTTAGTCTTGATTTTTTTGATACACGATATATCTGTATTATCCTGTGTTAAACCGCCCTTGTTATCATTTTGTTATCAAAGTTGATAACAAGAATAATTTCACTGTGGATAATATGAAATTGGTATGAAAATATTATAGCGTATAATTCTTCTTTTTGCAATAGCTGATTTAATTTTACGCACATTTTTTTATATCTGTGCGTGATTTTTTTATTGCAATCTTTTTCTTTTTGTGCTACAATAAATTCAAACACACATATCGTTTTTTGTGCGTGAATTTTTTGTTTAAAAGCAGGTGAACAGGTGGAAATCAAAGAGCAAGTAAAAGAAGTGATTTTCAATAAAGGCGGTATTGCAAAATCCGCAGATTTCGTCGCTGCCGGAATCAGAGCAGTCAATGTGGTAAATCTATGTAATGCCGGCTATCTTAACCGTGTGCGTCACGGATATTATGAGCTTGCAGAAAAGAGTGCGGTTTCGGAGGAACAGCTTCTTGCTACGCTTATACCGAAAGGAATCGTTTGCGTTGAATCTGCTCTTTTTCATTACGGATACAGTGACTTTACCCCACGCAAATGGTCAATCGCTGTTCCGCGTTCAATGTCAAGGACAAAGCTAAATGTAGATACTCTTGCTCTGCAACCTTACTATGTGCAACCCGAGCTGTATGAGTTGGGAAAAACTGCTGACAACTTTGACGGAGTAATTCTTTCTGTATATGACCGAGAACGCACAATCTGCGATTGCTTCAAATACCGTTCAAAACTTGACCACGAGATTTTTAATAAAGCTCTAAACGCTTACGCTAACGATACAAAAAAAAATCTGAACAACCTTTCTGTATACGCAAAAAAACTGCGTGTATATAAAAAGGTCACCGAACTGATGGAGGTATTGCTTAATGGCTGATATTGCTGCATCCGTGCTTGCACGACTGAAAAATAAGGCTCAGATAAGCGGAAGAAGTTATCAACTTTGCTTGCAACTTTTTTGCCAAGAGGAATTTCTGCGCCGTTTGGAAAAATCCAAATATGCGGAGAATCTTGTGCTGAAAGGCGGCTTGTTCATCTATTCCCTTACCGATTTTGACAGCCGAGTGACGGTTGATGTTGATTTCCTGCTCAGAAAAATGCCGAACACTCCGGAACAACTCAAGGCAATACTGGAAGAAATTATAGCAACAGACACCGGCAATGATTTTATAACCTTTGAGATTCGGGATGTATCTCCCATTGCTGTGGCAAAAAAATATGCCGGAATCGGTGCTTCCGTTGTGGCAAAGATCAAAAATACAAGAACACCTTTCAGTATTGATTTCGGTGTCGGTGATGTAATCGTGCCGAAACAAGAAAAGCGGAAAATACCGACACAGCTTGATGATTTTAATGCACCGACAGTCAACACCTATTCGTTGGAAACAACTGTTGCCGAGAAAATAGATGCTATTCTCAGCTTTATGGAATTTTCAAGCCGAATGAAGGATTATTATGATATTTACTATCTTGCCAATAAATTTGATTTTGACGGCACAACGCTAACAAGAGCACTGAAAAAGACTTTTGAAAATCGTGGGCACAGTTTCTCTGTTGAGCAGTTTGAACAGGTTATAGATTTTGACAAGGACGGAGCAATGCAGAAAAAATGGAAAGCATTTACCCGTAAGATTGATACAAAAACAGATGATTTCGGCACTGTACTGAAAAGCATTAAAGAATTTTTGTCAGCACCCTTTGAAGCGGCAGTGGATGATACAGATTACCCCTATAAATGGTCTGCTACGACCTGCGAATGGAAGAAATGAGGAGAACATATTATGAGCACGAATATATCAAAGCAGAAACGGGATGACTTACTGAACCAGATTCAAGAAATCCGCAAATTTATCCAAACTGCTGAGCAAGATGACAACACTGCCCGTTTGCTTACTTACCTTTCCGAACTTGCAAAGGATGTCAACGGAAAGAAATACGGCTTGGTATTCGAGGAACACCGAGAAGAAATTGATTATGTGTTGGATACGCATACACCAGTTCTAACCGAAAATACAGATTTGTTCATTAATAATGGTGGACAAATGAATTTTCTCATCGAGGGAGATAATCTCGCTTCGCTGAAACTGCTTGGAAAGAGCAGGCGGATAAAAGCAAGTCCGGTGAGATCACCAAAGATA
>CAZKUO010000032.1:0-19391 GCA_964555975.1 uncultured Ruminococcus sp.
CGGCAGAGCGGCAGTACCGCTTTCCGCTTAACTACGGTTCGCAGCGCACCCCCACCGCACAGTGGACCGTAACCGGTGCCGGCGCACTTGTTTTGGGGGAGAACGGCAAAGCCTGCATAAACGCCGCCACCTTCGGCAAAATATGTGATCTTAATATTCACGATGTAAATAATATGGGTGCGGCAATGGCACCCGCCGCAGCAGACACCATAGTCCGATTTTTGAGTGACACAGGCACGCGGCCTGAGAGCTATGACGTTATCTTCACGGGGGATTTGGGTTATGTGGGAACGAAGCTGCTATACGAGCTTTTGGACCGCGAGGGGATAGATATACGCTGTAGGCACAGCGATTGCGGCTTACTGATATTTGACAGAGAAAAGCAGGATGTTCACGCCGGCGGCTCGGGCTGCGGGTGCAGTGCAAGCGTGCTTTGCTCACACATTATGCACCGACTTGAGGCGGGTGAGCTTAACAACATTTTGTTTATTTCAACCGGAGCTCTTATGTCGCCCACCTCATCCTTTCAGGGGGCGAGCATACCTGGCATTGCACATCTTTTGAATATAAAAACGGTGGGCGGGGGAAATTAAGGCCTTGGTTCAGACAATATGTTTTCCACAGGCTCGAAAGTAAATATATCAGACCGTACAATCAAATAAATTATTTTGCGCGCCAAAAAGCACTGCCCTACTGAATGTAACCCACAGTCCGGCAGCGCTTTTTGTATCAAGAAAACCTGACGCTTGGCGAGATGCTTCAAAGCAGCTTACAGCCGCAGAGCAAGCTGCCGGCTTGGCCGGTAGTGATGATTATTCAGAGTGCCTGCCGCTTTAAGGCGTAAAATGCGAAATCACGGCAAATCGGTGCAAAAGCCAAGCTCTTCTGCTGCTTTCAAGGTGTTTTCAAAGCTCTGCTCCACACGGAGCGGGAAGCCCACGTATTCCATATTTTCATCCACCCCGTTTATATAATAGGTAATTTCGTTTTCATAAAGTATGCTTTTGACGGTGGCTTTTGAAAGATCCGAAATATAGGCGTTGAAGAAGGCTTCGAGCTGCTCTGCACTTACGGCGATTTCAGCACTGAATTTTTCGTACACATCCTCTGTGGCCGCCTGTTCTTCATCACCGTAACAGTTAAGACTTTGTGAAATATATGCATTGGTTTTAACTCTTTTAATTTTGCGCTTCAGTTGCTCAATGCGCTCATTTCCGGTGTAAAGCTTAAGCAAAAGCTCGGTATGGTCGGCATCATCGGTATAATAAAAGCGCTTTAAATGACTGCCGTTTTTCAAAAGATAATCAAAGCGGATGTATGTAAAGCCAATGTCGTCCTGTTCTTCTTCGATTATTTCGCGGTGCAGCAGAAGCACATCTGTGGGGTTCTTGAGGGTCAGCTCAACATCGGAAAATTCAACTGTAACGCTCTCTACACTGTCCGCCGCGGGGATGCGTGTGCCGTAGCCAAAGCAATCGGTCACAAGCACAAGTGCCGTAATTCCCAAGAGTGCCGCCGCAATGCCGCCCATAAGGACGGATTTTTTAAACTGCTTAAAGCCGCGGTCGTGCACAGCCGCAAATGCCACAGCGGAAAGCACCGCTCCAATTACGGCGAAAATCCAAAACACGGCGGTTATTTCATCCTCGGAAAAAATTGTTCCCAGAGCCACCGCACAAACGCAGGAGACAATCAAAAGGCTTGCGGTGTACAAAAAGCCGTAGGCATAACCCATACCGCTCTTTTCGCTTTTGCGGTGCCTGTAAAGCAGAAAGGCCGCAATGTAAGAGGCGGTTGCCAGCAAAACCAGCTTTAAGGTGAACGAAATAACCTCGGGGGTTGCAAGATCACCCTTTAAAAGCTTGTAAAAATTGTTAAAGCTGTAAAGATATGGCGAAGCCGAAACCGCAAACTGCTCTGCATAGTCCGAATAAGAAAAGCCCCTTAAAAATTGACGGCAAAAGCCGCAAAGTACAATTTGAATTATTACAGCACCTATGTTAACGGTAAAAAACGAAAGCAACAGCTCAAAAACACTGCCCGCACAGATTATGAATATGAGCGAAAAACCGGTAAGGGCAAAAACAATCAAAAGATTGTACACAAAGCCGGTTAACACAAGCTTAACGCTGCACTCCGCAAAGGGCAAAAGCCCCAGCGCGCAGAGTGAGCCGTAGGTGAGTGCGAGCGGCAAAAGCACCGGCAAAATGCTTGCAAGCAGCTTGGCAGACATAAGCCCGCTTCGGGTTATGGGCAGTGAATGGAAAAAGTCACTTGAGCTTCTGCCGTAGAGGTATGAAAAATTGATAAAAACATAAAGCAATATCGCCGCAAGAGAGGCTATTGCCGCAACAAACAGGGCTTCGGGTACAATGGTATCTATATTGAAAACTATGTCACCCTCACCGTAGTTGCGGTTGATTTCCGTAAAAGCGTACACAGGGCATATCAGCAGTGCCGCCACGGTAATCAGCACTGTAAGCCCAAAGGTGCGCCCGAGTGAGTGAAAAAACATCCGCCGCACGGTACGGTGTTTATTCGATGATGCTTTTAACGTCATAACCCGCCACCTCCAATTCATAAATAAACAGTTCTTCAAGCGTGGGCTCTATGCACTCGGCAAAAACGGGAGAAAGGCGGTTGATGTGCCGCATTATTTCTTCCCTGTCTCCGCGAATTACAAGCTGCAAAAGCGAGCCGCTTCGCTCGGCCTTTATTACGTCAAGCTTCTTAAATGCCGAAATATCCGGCACACCGGAAAATGCCGCCTGCACCTTGTGGATTGAACCGCAAAGCTCCTCCGAGGTGCCGCTTGCAAGCAGCTTGCCACCGTGCACAAGGGCTACGCCGTCACACAAATCCTCAAGCTCGCAAAGATTGTGTGAGGCTATTACGGTGGTCATTTTACGTTCAAGCACACCGTCGGCCAAAATACCCTTAAGCACACGCCTTATAACCGTATCGAGCCCGTCAAAGGCCTCGTCAAGCAGAAGGTAATCGGGGGATACGGCAATTGCCGAAATCAGTGCCGCCTGGCGCTGCATTCCCTTTGACATAGATGAAATTTTCGCCTTGTAATCAATGGGGAAAACTTCAAGCAGGCGGTTGTAAAGCCTGTAATCAAAGCTCGGGTAAATTCGGCTGTAAAATGCGGCCGTCTCCTTTACGGTTGCGTTCGGCATAAAATACGGTGTATCACCAAGGTATGAAATACGTGATTTTATGTGCGGTCTTTCAAAAACCGCTTCACCGTCCACCGTAATACTGCCGCCGTCCGGCTTGTATACACCCGAAATCAGCCGCAAAAGGGTGGATTTGCCCGAACCGTTTGAGCCTACAAGACCGTATATCGAGCCCTTTTCGATTGTAAGGCTTATGTTATCTATCGCTCGCTTTTCACCGAAAAGCTTTGTAAGTCCCTCGGCTTTAATCATTCTTTATTTCCCCCTTTGGCAAGACAGGCTCAAGCCATTCCTCACTGCCGCTACTCTCAAATGCTTCGCGCACCATATTCAGCAGCTCCTCCATACCGAGCCCCAGCTCCGCTGCCGCGGCAACCGCCGCGCGAAAATCCTTTTTTGCCGCTGATATAACGGCTGTATCGGCCGCAGCCCCATCGGATATGAAGGAGCCCTTGCCTTTTACGGAATATATAATGCCGTTTATTTCAAGCATACTGTAAGCTTTTTGTATGGTATTTGGGTTTACACCGAGCTCCACCGCAAGCGAGCGTACACTCGGCAACTGCTCACCGCTTTTTAAAACGCCCAATGCCTTCATACGCACAAAGGCGTTCACTATTTGATCGCATATGGGAACTCCGCTTTTGTAATTAAGCTTGAACACGGTGCACCTCCTTTAATTCCGTTAATTCAAATTCCGAACTGTACTAATTTAAGTAGTACAGATAAATAATACACTGTTATCTGCGTTCTGTCAACCGAAAATTTATTTATTTTCGCTCTTGCAAAAAATGTCGTAAAAGGTATAATAATATTCATAGTATTTTTCAGGTGGTAATTTGCTTTGGATTCATATGGTTATTTGCTTGCATTGGCACTTATTTTGCTTTTTACAAAAATTTTCGGGCTTGCAACGGCTCACGTGCATTTGCCGCAGGTTGTGGGCGCCCTTATTGCCGGCATACTTTTGGGGCCGGGCGGCATAGGCCTGCTTCACGAATCGGACTTTTTGCTTAAAACCGCGGAAATAGGCGTTATAATGCTTTTGTTTATTGCGGGCATAGATACGGATATTAACGAGCTTAAGCACACCGGACCCGCCGCCTGTTTGATTGCGGTGCTCGGCGTTGCCGTTCCTATAATCGGCTGCGGCGGAGTGTATTGGCTCTTTTTCTCACGCTCACTTGCCTATGCCGATTTAATAAAGGCCGCCTTTGTGGGTGTTGTTTTCGCGGCAACCTCGGTCAGCATAACCGTTGAAACCTTGAATGAGCTCGGAAAGCTTAAAAGCCCCGTAGGCGCAACACTTCTTTCCGCCGCCATAATTGATGATATTATAGGCATTGTGGTGCTGAGCGTACTTTCCGCCATGAGTGACAGCTCCGTAAGCCCCGGTACGGTCTGCCTTAAAATCCTCGGTTTTTTTGTGTTCACCGTGGCTGTCGGCTTTGTTGTTTACGGTATTTTCAAAAAAATATCGGTCAATCACGCGACCAGCCGCCGCGTGGCGGTGTGGGCTTTGGCTTTTTGCTTTATTATGGCCTACTGCGCCGAGCATTTTTTCGGTGTGGCGGATATAACCGGAGCTTATTTTGCGGGGGTTATACTCTGTAACGTTACAAATTCAAGGCAGTTTGTGGCCAAAAAGGTCACTGCCGCATCATACCTTGTTTTTTCTCCCGTATTTTTCGCGGGCATAGGCCTTAAAACCGATCTGAGCGGCATTACACCCGGCATTATAGTGTTTGCGCTTGCACTGGCGGCAATGGCGGTGCTCACAAAGGTTGTGGGCTGCGGCATAGGTGCCCGCCTTTGCAAAATGCCGCGCCGTGATTCACTGGCTGTGGGCGTGGGTATGGTGGCCCGCGGCGAGGTTGCGCTTATGGTGGCGCAAAAAGGCATTGAAAGCGGAAATATAGATACCGAAATTTTCCCCGCAATAGTGCTGTGCGTGGTTATTGCCGCCCTTATAACGCCCGTGCTTTTAAAGCTTGTTATGTCAAAGGACTCCCACGAATTAAAGCCTGCGGAAGCGTAGCCTTAAAAAGCCAAATATCTTCCTCCCCTATTGTAAGGCAGTACCGTTTTACAGTAGGGGAATTTTTTTGCGTTAAGGAGTGTAACATTTAAATAAAAATCCCATAAGCTGTAATAAAAAGCGATTTAACAGGCTTAAGCTCCTGTTTTACTATTTTTTATCAGCGGGGAAAAGAGTATGAAAAAAATAACAGTCATCGGCGGAGATGTCCGACTTGATATTGCCGCAAAAATACTTGAAAAAAGCGGCTTTGAGGTGAAAACGGCACGCGGAATTAAGGATTTACAAAACGAAAAAAGCGATGTTCTGCTTTTGCCGGTGCCCACCACGCGTGACGGTAAAACACTGTTTGCACCGGGGCTTGAAGAAAAAATATATCTTGAGGATATAAGCCGCGCGGCAGGCAAGGATACACTGCTGCTATCCTGTAATTACGTATTTTCGGAAAATCGCTGTATTGATTACGGCAAAAACGATGCATATTGCCTGCGCAATGCCGTGCCTACAGCCGAGGGAGCCATTTGCCTTGCAATTGAAAATACCGATTTCACCCTTTGGCAAAGCCGCGTTCTTGTAATAGGCTGCGGCAGGGTGGGGCGCATACTCGCAAGCAGGCTTTCGGGCCTTGGCGCCGCGGTTACCGTGAGTGCCAGAAAGCCTGCCGATTTTGCGCTGATTTCGGCACTCGGCTATTCTGCGGTAAATACAGAGAAGCCCGAGGCCTTGCTTGATTTTGATATTATTTTCAACACGGTTGATGTTCCCGTGATTCCGGATGAGATTTTTGCAAAATGCGGGGCGAAGCTTGCGGTGGATTTGTCAAGCAAGGGCGGCTTTAATCCCGCGGCGGCGGAGAAGCACGGAATTACCGCACTGCGCGCACCGGGCCTTCCCGGAAAAACCGCGCCGCAAACCGCGGGCGAAATATTGGCCGCGGCCGTAGAAGAATTGGTAAGGGATAATTTGTAAGTGGGAGAGAAAATTATGAATAAAATAACCTTGGGCTATGCCTTTTGCGGCTCGTTTTGCACCGTTAAAAAATCGGTTGAGGCATTGCGGGAGCTTGCAAAAAAAGATATTGAAATAGTACCTATAATGTCACAAACGGTTTATACAACCGATACGCGCTTCGGCGCGGCCGAGGCCTTGAAAAAAGAGGTGGAAAGCATTTGCGGCAGAGAAATAATCCACGATATTGCCGCCGCCGAGCCCATAGGCCCGAAAAACTTGCTCGATATAATAGTGGTTTCGCCCTGCACCGGAAACACGTTGGCAAAAACAGCCCTCGGAATAACCGATACACCTGTGACTATGGCCGTTAAGGCACATTTGCGCAACGGCGGGCCCGTGGTGCTCGGAATTGCCACAAACGATGCCTTGGGTGCCTCGGCCAAAAATATCGGTCTTTTACACAACACGGGCGGCATTTATTTTGTACCCTACCGCCAGGATGATCCGTTCGGCAAAAACAATTCACTGGTTTGCGATTTCGGGCTGATACCCGCAACGGTTGAAGCGGCACTTGAGGGCAAACAGCTTCAGCCGGTTTTGCTTTGAACATGTCACCAATATACAAGCGAGGTAAGAAAAATGGGTCTTACAAAAAGCTCGGTGGGCAGGGGTGCGGTGGATTACGGGCTCGAAATAAAGCGGCAAAGCACTGCCGACGGAATTATAGCTCTTGCGGGAAACCCCAATGTCGGTAAAAGCACCGTTTTTAATGCACTTACGGGAATGAAGCAGCACACAGGCAATTGGCCGGGTAAAACGGTGAGCATTGCGCAGGGCTTTTTCAAAACCGAAAAGCACCGCTGTATTGCGGTTGATTTGCCGGGAACTTACTCCCTTTCTGCGCATTCGGCCGAGGAGGAGGTTGCCCGCAATTTCATCTGCTTTGAAGAACACTCTGCGGTTGTGGTTGTGTGTGATGCCACCGTGCTTGAGCGCGGCCTCGGACTTGCACTTCAGGCGATTGAGGCAACCCGCCGCGTGGTGCTTTGCGTGAATTTAATTGACGAGGCGGAGCGCAGAGGAATAAGGCTTGATTTGGCAGCACTTTCCCGTGCTTCGGGTGTGCCTGCCGTTGGCACTGCCGCACGCAAAAAAAGCACACTCACAGGACTTTTAACGGCTGTTGACACTGCAATCGACAGTGATTTTCACACCCCGCCGGCAGCACGCTACCCCGAGCCTGTGGAACGTGCCTTGTCATCACTCCTGCCGGAGCTGAAGCGTGTCAGCCGCGGTCGGCTCGGCGGGCGTTTTCATGCGCTCAAACTGCTTGAACGTGACCCCGCCTTTATAAATGAAATAAACACCCGCTTCGGAGAGGAGCTTTTAAAAAGCCCGTCTCTCTTTTCGGCGCTTTCCGCCGCAGAGGAAATTTTATCGGCCGCGGGAATTAAAGCTGAGACTTTAAGCGATATAACCGCCGAGGCAATTCAAGCCCGCGCAGAAGCACTTGCCGAGGTGGCAGTTAAAACGGCGTGCTCGGGCTACTCCGAGACCGACCGCAAGCTTGACCGAATTTTAACTGGAAAATTCACGGCATTTCCCGTTATGCTGTTGTTGCTTGCGGCGGTGCTGTGGCTTACCGTAAGCGGTGCCAATTATCCGTCGGAGCTTCTCTCGCGCGGGTTTTCGGCAATTGAGGGGCTTTTGTACCGTGCGCTCTGCTCGGCAAAGCTGCCGCAGGCGGTTACAAATGCGCTTGTCTTCGGGGTGTGGCGGGTTACCGCCACGGTAATTTCGGTAATGCTGCCGCCCATGGCCGTTTTCTTTCCGATTTTCACTTTTTTGGAGGATTCGGGCTATCTGCCCCGCGTGGCCTACAACCTTGACAGACCCTTTAAATGCTGTAATGCCTGCGGCAAGCAGGCGCTTACCGTGTGTATGGGCTTCGGCTGTAACGCCGCAGGCATTGTGGGGTGCCGAATAATAGATTCGCCGCGTGAGCGTATGCTTGCCATGCTCACCAACAGCTTTATACCCTGTAACGGCAGATTTCCCATGCTTATATCCGTAATAACAATGTTTTTTGCGGCAAATGCCCTCTCGGGCGCAGGGCTTTTAACACTTGCGGTGCTTTTTTCAATAGCAGCTTCCTTGCTTGTAACACGGCTTTTGTCAAAAACGCTTCTTCGCGGGGTGCCCTCCTCCTACACGCTTGAGCTGCCGCCCTACAGAAGGCCGCAGCTCGGCAAAATAATAATACGCTCGGTCTTCGACCGAACGCTTTTTGTGCTCGGCCGTGCGGTGGCGGTGGCAGCACCTGCGGGGCTTGTAATTTGGCTTTCGGCCAACATTTGCATAGGCGAAAGCAGTATTTTAAGCCTGTGTGCAAGGGCGCTTGAACCAATAGGGAGCCTAATGGGGCTTGACGGCACAATTCTGCTTGCCTTTATTCTCGGCTTCCCCGCAAACGAAACCGTAATACCGATTATAACAATGGCCTACGCCGCCTCGGGCACATTGCAAAGCGGTATAGGACTTTCCGAAATTCATACGCTTTTCCTCCTCAACGGCTGGAGCGCAAAGACCGCTGTTTGCTTTATAATATTCACCCTTATGCACTGGCCCTGCTCAACCGCATTGCTTACGCTTAAAAAGGAAACCGGAAGCGTTAAGCAAATGCTTCTTGCGGCGGCGCTCCCAACCCTTGCGGGAGCGACCCTTTGCACGGCAGTAAACCTTATAAGCCGGTTTATTCGCATATTACGATAAAATCGACCTTTGGCAAATTTAAGGCAACAGGCAAGCCCGATGTATCATATAACTTTTATGAAAGGGTGTTGCATTATGCTTTTGAAGCTGCTTATGAAAATTGCCGCGTCGATATACTATTTCGCGCTGCACGTTAAAAGTGTCGGCTCGTTTCCGCCGGCACTTTCGGCCGAGGAGGAGGCCGAGCTGCTTAAAAAATACCAAAACGGTGACGAATCCGCAAGGGATAAGCTGATAGAACACAATTTAAGACTTGTGGCGCACATTGTGAAAAAATATTACAATTCCGGTGCCGACCCCGAGGATATGATTTCCATAGGCACAATAGGGCTTATAAAGGCGGTTTCCACCTTTAATTCCGAAAAGGGAATACATCTTGCAACCTACGCCTCACGGTGTATTGAAAACGAAATACTGATGTATTTTCGCAATATGAAAAAGAGCGCGCAGGATGTTTTTATAAGTGACCCGATTGATACCGACAAGGACGGTAATATGCTTACGTTGACCGATATTATTGCGGACAAAAGCGATATTGCCGACGAAACCGAAACAAAAATGAAGCTTGAAAGGCTTAAGGTTATACTTCCCGTATGCCTTAACGAAAGAGAACGGGGTATTATAGAAATGCGCTACGGCCTCGGCAACCGAAAGGAGCTTACACAACGCGAAATCGCGCATAAGCTCGGCATTTCCCGCAGCTATGTTTCCCGAATAGAAAAATCCGCACTTGAAAAGCTCAGAAAGCAGCTTTAATGCTTTGCCCGCCTTACGGTGCGAAAATAACATATTCGGTATTTTTAAGAATCCCTCGGATAGTCCGTAAGGCTATCCCTACGAAGTTGAAATTAAATCTGTGGGCTTGTAGCTTTGCAGTTTTAAGCCTCCCTTGTCCGAATGGGTTAGGTATGCTAAAATGCACAACTGTGAACAAAGTGTTAAAAAAGTGTTGATTTTTTTGTTGTACTGTGGTATTATCTGTACATATGTGTAAGCTGCTGTTAAAAAAATCACAAGCCTGTAAAAGGCGGAAGTTACAGCGGCGGAATGGAGAACCGAATGAGAGCTGACGGAAAGCGCCTCCGCAATACCGACCCGATGTATACGGTGGCGGCATACATAATGAATAAGCGTGTTGATGCCATGAATATGGTAACGCTTGACATTCCCTACGACCCTATTCAGGAATATTTAAACGCCAAGCGCAAGGAGGGCATAGCGCTGAGTCACCTCGGAGTGATTATTGCGGCGTACCTCAGAACCGCGGCGGAATTCCCCCTGCTTAACCGCTTTATAATGAATTGCAAGCCCTATGCGCGAAATGAATTTACGGTTGCCATGGTTGTGCTCAAATCCGGACAGACCGATAACGGCACCATGTCCAAAATGCGCTTTGAAATGACCGATACGGTTTTTGACGTAAACGATAAAATAAACAGCTACGTAAACGAAAACCGCGTTGCCCCCGAAAAGAACGGCACCGAGAAAATGATTAAAATTCTTTTAAGTGCCCCCGGAGTTGCACGCGTGGGCGTGGGAATTTTCAAATTTATGGATAAGCACGGTCTTTTGCCGAAAAAAATCATAGATATGTCGCCCTTTCACAACAGTCTGTGCATATCCAATTTAATTTCAATACGCACAAACCACATTTACCACCACTGCTACGAATTCGGCACCACAAGTGTGTTTATTACAATGGGCAATCTGCGCGAGGTGGCACACCGCCGCGGCGGCGAAATCACCTATGAGCGCTGCATACCGCTCGGGGTTGTTATGGATGAGCGCATTTGCACGGGCAGCTATTTTGCGCTTGCTTTCCGCAGGCTTCGCAAATATCTGCGTGACCCATCCCTTTTGGAGGTACCGCCCGAAAAGGTTAATGAGGACCCCGATAAATAATGCTTGATTTTACAGCTTGCTTGGTGTAAAATATACAGTAGGATTTAAATCCGTAAATGCTATTTCAACGGAGGAATAAAAATGTTAGTATCAGCAAAGGAAATGCTCACCAAGGCAAAGGCCGGAAAGTATGCGGTCGGTCAGTTTAACATTAACAATCTGGAATGGACAAAGGCCATTCTTCAAACGGCCGAGGAGCTTAAGTCTCCCGTAATACTCGGCGTTTCCGAGGGTGCAGGCAAATATATGTGCGGCTACAAAACGGTAGTCGGCATGGTAAACGGTATGCTTGAGGAGCTTAACATCACCGTTCCGGTTGCGCTCCACCTTGACCATGGCTCCTACGAGGGCGCAAAGAAGTGCATTGAAGCGGGCTTTTCTTCCGTTATGTTTGACGGTTCACATTACCCGATTGAGGAAAACATTGCAAAAACCCGTGAGCTTGTGGAAACCTGCGATAAGCTCGGCCTTTCACTTGAGGCTGAGGTGGGTGCCATCGGCGGCGAGGAAGACGGCGTTGTGGGCGGCGGCGAGGTTGCCGATCCCGCAGAGTGCAAAATGATAGCCGACCTCGGCGTTACAATGCTTGCGGCAGGTATAGGCAACATTCACGGCAAGTACCCCGAGAATTGGGCGGGCCTCAGCTTTGATACACTTGCCGAAATTCAGAAGCTTACAGGCACAATGCCCTTAGTGCTTCACGGCGGCACGGGCATACCTGCGGATATGATTAAAAAGGCAATCTCTCTCGGCGTTTCCAAAATCAACGTTAACACCGAGTGCCAGCTTGCTTTTGCCGATGCCACACGCAAATACATTGAGGCCGGTAAGGACTTGCAGGGAAAGGGCTTTGACCCCCGCAAGCTGTTGGCCGACGGTGCTCAGGCAATTAAAGATACCGTTAAGGAAAAAATGGAGCTTTTCGGTTCTGTCGGAAAGGCTTAAGCTTATATGCTTCGGAATCGGTGCGGTCGGAAACGGCTGCGCCGATTTTGCATAATGAGATTTATAAACTGTCGGAGGTTATTTATTATGAGCAAAAAGGTTTTGATTTTATCGGGCAGCCCGAGAAAGGGCGGAAATTCCGACCTGCTGTGTGATGAGCTTGCAAAGGGCGCGCGTGATGCAGGAAACAGCGTTGAAAAAATTTGTGTGGCGGAAAAAAGCATAGGCTTTTGCCGCGCCTGTTATGCCTGCAGAAACACCGGCAAATGTGTTATTGAGGACGATATGGCGGAGGTTTTGCAAAAAATTATAGCCTGCGATGTGTTGGTGCTTGCAAGCCCCGTTTATTTTTATTCGATTGATGCTCAGCTTAAGGCGGTTATAGACCGCACTGTCGCCCGCTGGACAGAGGTTAAAGGCAAGGAGCTTTATTACATTGTTACCGCGGCGGACGGTGAAAATGCCGCTGCCGAAACCACACTTGCCTGCTTCAGAGGCTATGCCGACTGTATTGAGGGTGCAAAGGAAATGGGCGTGATTTACGGAATGGGTGTTTACGAAAAGGGCGAAATAAAAAATCACCCTGCCATGCTTGAAGCCTACAACACGGGCAGAAGCATTTAACGGGAGGGTGAGCGTATGAATTACATTACACTTTCAAACGGAGTGAAAATGCCGCAGCTCGGCTACGGAGTTTACCAGGTAACCAAAGCGGAATGTGAGCGCTGTGTAAGCGATGCCTTAAAGGTGGGCTACAGACTTATAGACACGGCACAGAGCTATTTTAATGAGGAAGAAGTGGGAAATGCCGTTGCAAAAAGCGGCATACCGCGTGAGGAAATATTTTTAACCACAAAGGTGTGGATTGAGCACTACGGCTACGAGGAAACACGGGCCTCGGTTGCGGAATCTATGCTAAAGCTGCAAACCGATTATCTTGACCTGTGCCTTTTGCACCAGCCGTTCGGGGATACCTACGGTGCCTACCGCGCGCTGGAGGATTTATATGACGAAGGTAAAATACGTGCCATAGGCATTTCAAACTTCGGAGCCGACCGTAGGCAAGCGAGAATAAATCCGAACCTGTTTTTTACGTACGGAAAAAATCTGCGACCTGAAAAGAGCGTATTTTTGAGTGGATTTTTATGCGGAGGATGCAGTAAGGCTTTCGCCTTACAAAGACGACAAGTGAAAATACGCCTAAAATCCGCCTTTCCAGGCAGATTCGGATTATTCTCGCTTGCCTAGTGTGGATTTTGCCTCCTTTAACCGAATTGTGCCAATGGTAAATCAAATAGAAATTCACCCGCACAATCAGCAGTGGGAAAGCAAGCTATGGCATGATAAATATGACGTTCGGCTTGAAGCCTGGGCGCCCTTCGGTGAAGGCAGAGGCGATATGTTCGAGCTGCCCGAGCTTAAGGCTATTGCGGAAAAATACGGCAAAACAACCGCGCAGGTGATTCTTAATTGGCATTTGCAAAGGGGTATTACCGTCATTCCGAAAACAACCCACAGGGAGCGTATGGAGGAAAACTTCAATGTGTTTGACTTTTCCCTGACACGAGACGATATGGCCGCAATTGCCGCGCTTGACAAAAAGCAAAGCAGCTTTTTCTCCCACACCGATCCGAATATGGTGGAATAGTTTGTGAAAATGGTGGAGGAGCGCAAAAAGCAGCACGATTGCACCAAGGACAAAAAGAATTGGTAACGGCAAAAAGCTCCGGCAGGTAATTCAACCGGCAACGCCGAAAAAGAGCGCATTAAGGCTGTGATTGAAATTCCGGCAGATAGCCGAAAAAATCACAGCCTTATAATTTTTGCTCCGAGAAGCTCGGCCTCGTACTCTGAGTGGGTTACCGCCACAAGATTTCTCTTGCCGAGGCTTTCCGAAATATGGGCTGCCGCAAGCCGGATGTTTTCTTCATCAAGCCCCGTAAAGGGCTCATCTAAAATCAGGCAATTGTATTTCGCCGAAAGCGCACGTGCAATTGCCGCACGGCGGCTCATTCCGCCGGAAAGCTCAAATGGGTATTTTCCCGCGGCCTTTGCAATACCGAGCGCCTTAAGGTGAAAAAGCGCCTCTCCGCTTTCGGCCCCGATAAGTGTAATGTTTTGAAGCACGGTTTTAAAGGGAAGCAGCCTATCCTCCTGGAAGACGGCCGACATTTGCATACCGTCGGTAAAAACCGTGCCGCCTGCCGGCGCTTCAAGCCCGAGCAGCAGTCTTAAAAGTGTGGTTTTTCCGCAGCCGCTTTCCCCGAAAAGGCAAATGCGCTCACCGCTTTCGACATTTAAAGAAAAATTATTAAAAACAGATTTTTCGCCGTAAGCAAAGCAAAGCCCTTTAATGCTTATCATTTATAACCCTCCCGACAAGAAGCCTAACCAGCATTTCAACCGCAAGCGATAGAATTGCCACCACGGCCGTGAGTGCAAACACGCTCGGTGTTTCGAGATACAGCTTTGCATCCTGTAAAAGTCTGCCCACAGAGCCCTCGGGTCGGCAAATAACCTCGGCCGCCACACCGGATTTCCACGCAAAGCCGAGCGCATTTACGGCGGCCGCCGCAAAGGACGGCATAATAAGCGGCAGCTTTACCGAAAAAAGTATTTTCCACGGTGAAAGCCTGAAAACGCGCGCCGCCTCTATGTATTTTCGGTCTATTCCGTCTATTCCGCTTTCCACATTCGACCAAATCATGGGCAAAACCGTGAGGAATGAAATGAACACGGGAAGATAGGCACTTTTAATCCAAACAAGTGCCAGAATTATAAACGAGGCAACCGGCACTGCACGCACCAGATGTAAAACGGGAGAAAAAACCGCTTTGAACAGCTTGAATTTACAGGACAAAAGCGCCCCCGCAAAGCCCGCCGCCACACCTGCGGCAAAGCCGACCGTTATGCGAAGCATTGAAAACAAAACCGCAAGCCAAAATTCACGGGTTTTGCAAAGCAACACAAAAGCCGAAAAGGCCGCTTGCGGGTAAGGCACAAGCAGCTCCTTACCCACAACGGCCGCAATAAGCTGCCACAGCGCAAGCCAAAAAAGCGCTATGGCGGCATTTTTAATTATTTTTTTTGCAGTGGGGTTAATTTGCCGCATAATAGAAAGCATCACTCGGCAGGGCACCGCCCACACTTTGCGGATTTGCCTTGTAAAGGAAATCAAGGTAAGCCGAAAGGTCACGCTTAAGCTCGGCGCCGCTCTCAAACACAATATTGCAATAGGGGAGTGCTTTTTTCGCTATTGCGGCAGATGCGGTTATTCCGTATTTCTCGCAAAGCTCGGCGGCGGCTTCGGCATCGGTATTCACCGTTTTCACCGCGGACTCATATTCTTCAAGAAAAATTTTAACCGCCTGCGGGTTTTCGCGAAGATACTCGTTGCGCACAACCGCACAGCCCATAACAAGCTTGGTATCGGTAACCTTTTCCCACTCGTCATTCATATCAAGCACGATTTTTGCGCCCTCGCATTTAACGGTGATTGTGGTGGCAACCGGCTGTGGTGCTATGGCGATTGCCTTTTCGTTTTGAGTAAATTTGGTTACAAGCTCGGTCGGCTGTGAAACAAATTCAAGCGTTACATCGGCTCCGACCTTAAGGCCGTTCTTTTCAAGCAGATAGTTTATTATATATTCGGGGTTTGCACCCTGACCGGTGGCGTAAACCGTTTTGCCCTTAAGGGATGCAAGGTCCGTAAGCTCCTCCCCCTTGGAAACAAGGCACAAAACACCGAGCGTGTTTGCCGTAAGCACGGTAATTTCACCGTCTAACTTTTTATAAAGCGTTGAGGCCAAATTGGTGGCTATTGCCGCAATATCGGCCTCGCCGTTTGAAAGCTTTGCCACTATTTCGTCGTTACTGCCGACCGTTGTGATTGTGTAATCAAGACGGCCGGTTTTTTCCTCCGCCTTTTCCATAAGCGGTGCAAGGCCCATACCCGTGGGGCCGTTGAGCGCAAAAATGCTGCACTCGGTATCAAGGCGTTCGGGGAGTGTATCGGATGCTTCCGATGATGAGCCGCCCGAGGTGCTGCTCTCACCCTTTTCGGCACAGCCGCCGAGCATAAGCAGCATTAACGCAGCCAAAAACAAGCTTATGATTTTTTTCATTTTTTCTTCACCCTTATTTTATCATTTTCCCTTATTATGCTGCCGCGCTGCTCAAGTGCTTCAAGACTGCGGTAAAGACTTGCTCTGCCGAGCCCCAGCATTGAAGCCAGCATGGTCATACTTTCGGGAATAACCGCACAGCCGTTTTCATCGGCCGAAAGCGAAAGATATTTCAAAACCGTATCCTCCGCATCTCCGCAGGAAACCAGACTGAGCTTTTCGTTAAGAAATCTTATTTTATCGGATAAAAACGCTATATAGCTTACTGCGGTATCGGGATACTCCTTGAAAATGCGCGTAAGCGTTTCCTCGGTTATGAAAACAATTTCACTGGGCTCCACCGCGGAAACGGTGCTGACATAGCTTTCGCTCCCCCCGAAAACGGCCGCCGCGCCGAAGCAGCTGCCCGTAGCTAAGCGCTTCATAACAAGCCGCTTTGCATTGTCCGTAACAACAACGGCACAGCCGCTTACAATAAAGCCTATGGCCCGCTTAAAGCTTTCGGGTGAATATATTATTTCTCCCTTTTTGAATTTTACCGCCGCAGGTAAGTAGGAAATTATTTCCCGCCGTTCCTCCCTCTGCAGGCCGTCAAGCAAAAACAAGCTGTCATATACCGACATTGAGACTCCTTAATTAATGTCTCATTTGAGACAGTTTAGTTTATTATAGCAAAATTGCCGCAAATGTCAAGCAAAATCGGCTTTTTACAAATTTTGAAAAATAATGCTTGACTATTGCCATCTTTGGGATTATAATTGTAAATTACTAATGATGATGGGGGATTGTGCGCCTATTCAACCTGAAGGTGGTGCCGTTCCGCCGAAAAATGCCTGCTCTTGCGGTCATTTGCCGCAAAATACACAGAGGAGTGATTGTGAACCTATGAAGCCGACTTCAATGGTTAAGCCTGTACGCTTGGGTAATAACACTCGAATGACCTTTTCAAAAATCAATGAGGTCATCGATATGCCCAATCTCATTGAAATCCAAAAGGATTCGTACAAATGGTTTGTTGAGGAGGGTCTGAAGGAAGTCTTCAGGGATATGTCCGATATAACGGACTACAGCGGAAACCTGAGACTGAGCTTTGTTGATTACCGCCTTGACGAAACTCCCAAATACGATGTAACCGAATGCAAGGCGCGTGATACCACCTATGCCGCTCCCTTGCGTGTTGTTGCGCACCTTGTCAACAACGAAACCGGAGAAATTAAGGAAAGCGAGGTCTCTATGGGAGATTTCCCGCTTATGACCGAGTCGGGCACCTTTGTTATAAACGGTGCCGAGCGTGCAATAGTATCACAGTTGGTGCGCTCTCCCGGTGCTTATTATGCGGTTAAGGCCGATGAAAAAACCGGCAAGCAGCTTTTCTCCTCCACAATTATTCCGAACAGGGGTGCCTGGCTTGAATACGAAACCTCCCCCTCGGATGTGCTTTACGTAAGGATAGATAAGAACCGCAAGCTGCCCATAACCACCTTTGTGCGCGCTTTGGGGCTTGACTCTAATAACCAAATCAGGGAGCTTTTGGGTGAGGATGAGCGCCTTGCCGCAACACTTGAGGCGGACGATTCTAAAAATACCGAGGAAGCGCTTGTAGAGGTTTACAAGAAGCTGCGACCCAGCGAGCCTGTCACCATAGAGGGTGCCAAGGCCTACCTTGAGCAGCTCTTTTTCGACCCGCACCGTTATGATATTTCACGTGTGGGGCGTTATAAATACAATAAAAAGCTTGCCATCGGCGCGAGACTTCGCGGCGGTGTGCTTTCCCGCCCCGTTGCCGACCCCTTAACAGGTGAGGTGCTTGCCGAGGCGGATACCTCGGTAACCCGTGAGCTTGCCGATGAAATCGAGCGTCGCGGTGTTAAAGAGGCCTACATTAACGTTATGGATGCCGAGGGCGGCGTTACCGAGGTAAAGGTGCTTTCAAACGGTATGGTTCGCCTTTGCGATTTTACCGATTTTTCTGATGAGGAGCTCTGTGAGCTTGACAGGCTCGGCATAAACGAAAACGTTTCATTTGAGGTTTTGCGTGCACTTATGGACAGCACCGAAACCCGCGAGGAGCTTAAAGAGGCCATACTGGCTCATGCCGATGACCTTATTCCCAAGCACATTACGCTTGATGATATTTACGCTACCGTAAACTATTTCCTGGGGCTGCCGCACAATGTGGGCTGCACGGATGATATTGACCATTTGGGCAACCGCCGTATACGCTCGGTGGGCGAGCTTTTGCAGAATCAGTTCCGCATAGGCATTTCCCGTATGGAGCGCGTTGTTCGCGAAAAGATGACACTTCAGGCACAGGATCCCGACGGCATTACGCCGCAATCCCTTATAAATATACGTCCCGTGGTGGCGGCAATTAAGGAATTTTTCGGTTCCTCACCGCTTTCACAGTTTATGGATCAGACCAACCCCCTGTCCGAGCTTACGCACAAGCGCCGTATGTCGGCCCTCGGCCCCGGCGGTCTTTCGCGTGACCGTGCCTCATTTGAAGTGCGCGACGTTCACTACACCCATTACGGACGTATGTGCCCGATAGAAACCCCCGAAGGACCGAACATCGGTCTTATCTCCTACCTTGCCACCTTTGCGAAGATTAATAAATACGGCTTCATAGAAACCCCCTTCCGCAAGGTTGATAAGGCTACGGGCAGGGTGCTCGACGAGGTTCGCTATATGACAGCGGACGAGGAGGACGAGTACGTTGTTGCCCAGGCAAACGAGCCGCTCGATGAAAACGGCTGCTTTGTGAACAAAAAGGTTAACGCCCGTTATCTTGACGGCTTCCAGGAGGTTGAGGCCTCCAGAGCCGACTATATGGACGTTTCACCGAAGATGGTGGTTTCGGTTGCAACCGCTATGATACCCTTCCTTGAGAACGACGATACCAACCGTGCACTGATGGGCTCGAACATGCAGAAGCAGGCAGTTCCGCTTCTGCGCCCCGAAAACCCGATTGTTGCAACAGGTATGGAATACAAGGCCGCGGTGGATTCCGGCGTTGTTGTTTTGGCGCGCCGTGCGGGTGAGGTTACCTATGTCAGCGCAGATACCGTAAGGATTCGCGCAACAAACGGCGAGATTGACGATTACAAGCTTATAAAATTCCTGCGTTCAAACCACGGCACCTGTATTAATCAGCGCCCGATAGTTTCGGTTGGCCAAAAGGTAGCCGAGGGTGAGGTTATTGCCGACGGTCCGGCCACGGGCAACGGTGAAATTTCGCTCGGCAGAAACGCCCTTATCGGCTTTATGACCTGGGAGGGCTACAATTACGAGGACGCCGTGCTTATAAACGAGCGTCTGGTTCGTGAGGATATTTACACCTCCATTCACATTGAGGAATACGAGCTTGAGGCGAGAGATACAAAGCTCGGGCCCGAGGAAATCACAAGGGATATACCCAATGTGGGTGAGGATGCACTTAAGGACCTTAACGCAGAGGGTATCGTAAAGAAGGGTACT
>CAZKUO010000033.1:0-19173 GCA_964555975.1 uncultured Ruminococcus sp.
TTTTCAGAGAGTGGATAAAACAAAAGAAAAGTGATGAATATATAGCGTATGATATTAGGAATATAAGGAAAATCGGCAGGTTTAACTTGGCTGTTTTTTTCACACAAGAAAGCAAAAAATCACGTTCACGAAAAGTGGCGTGATTTTTACTTCCTACTTTTTCTATTCGCACGTGCTTCAAATTTCTTTGATACAAAATTTTTGAAACTAATAAGCAAAACGACCACAATTATGGCTACGGCCGTAAGCTTTATCTGAATCTCTCTCAGCGAACGGCTTTCTTGATACAAAAAAGCAGGCTGATCGTTAAAATCCACCTGCGAAAATACAAATATTCAGTTGAAGCCATATGTTTTTCTGCGGTTTATGAAACCATATCGTCAATTGAGATTAGATGAACATTAGGACTATCAAGTGCGAGAATGTCATCGGCAAATCCCGATTTTGAGAAAAGATACACATCGTAATGCTCGGCAGGGAAAACAGAAGCACTTTCCATCACATGTTCAAAAACTGCTAATGAAAGAGCTTTGTTTCTGTACTTGCATTCGGCAACAAGCAATCTTCCTTTGGCTTTATATAATCCATTTGCAAGTCCGTCAAGTTCTATTGACCTGCCCAACTGTGAATTTTCCACCTTGTAGCTTCGTATAACGCCGTAATGGTAATCCAATTCGCCGTTGATGTTCTTTTCGGTCAAGTAACTCAGGGCAACATCTTCAAAGCCTTTTGAAATGAACAGGTTGATATCTTCAAGGCTGTCATCATAAATGACCTTGCCCATATTCTGCTGAATCTCATCCTTATTGTCAAATATGAAACGATACCAAAAGCGTATGAGATTATCGGAAATCTCATAGTAATTCAGCTTCTGATTTTTGACAAAGGACTCACGCTTTTCGATAATTTCATTGTCAACCAGTCTCGGTAGATAAGAAGCCACATAGTTGGGTTCTTTGCCAATATATTCGGCAATTTCCTTATTAGTTCTTCTGCGATTGGCAATTGCTTTCAGGATAGTGTTGTACATATTTTGATCTTTTGAAGCCGCCGGCAATACCTTGTCGGGAGCATCTATTAGGTTTCCGAATTGGCTGAACAGCAGATTAAAGATATTGTGGTCAAATGATTTGGATTTGTTTATCATTTCAAGATAGAACGGATGCTCGCCGAAAATAGAAAGATACTTGAGCTTTTCCTCTGTATCCAATCCGTCAAGAAATGCCAATGCATCACTGTAAACCATTTTCTTGACGTTCATTTGGAATGTGCTTCTCTGAAACAAAGGTCCCCTCTTGTTCTTTATGATGTCCTTCATAAAGAATATGGTGCTTCCGGACAAAATCAGTTTGATTTGAGTGTCCTTGAACTTATGGTCGATGTTGTACTGCAATTCAGATAAGAAGCCTTTATCCGACTGAGAAAGAAAAGCAATCTCATCAATGACGATTACAAGAGGTTTGTTATCTGCGAACTTAATGAGAGCATCAAAGCCTTCCGAATAATTCGGATAGATCATCGGATAGGGAATGCCAAGCAAATGATTGACTTTGTGTGAAAAGGCAGTCCGGTTGTCTAATTCGTTTGATTCCTTTGCTTGAAAGTACAAATAGATTTTTGTTTTAACAAATTCTTTCAAGATGGTTGTTTTACCGATACGTCTTGAGCCGTAAACAAGACCCATTTCAAATCTACCGGAATTGTAGCGTTCTTCTAATTCACGCAATTCTTCTTTACGTCCTATAAACATATAGATACCTCCCCTTTCATTATCAAATGTGTATTTGACAATCTTGTATTTGATAATACTATACCGCAATTATAGCCCTTTGTAAAGATAATTATGCAAAAATTCAAAAAACACGAACCCCAAAAATCCCTTTCCCGAACGAGAAAGGGATTTTTACTTAACCATAATAAAAAGCCGCGATTTTCACGGCTTTTTTACTTTTTCTGTCTGTTCTATGTGACGTTTAAGTATAAGATTTATATATTGCGACAAAGAGCGGTCGTCTTTCTCGGCTTCGTCCTTCAATTTAAATAAAATATCATTATCAATAGTAATGCTGATTTTTTCTTTTAACGGTTTCATTATTATCACCTCTCGGCAATATTATAGAATAAAATCAAATTAAATATTGACAAGTAGTATGAAGTAGTATAAAATAAGATAAAATCGAAAGGAGAGATATTATGGCGGTTAATGTAAAATGTCCCAAATGCGGAAGCACAAAAGTACAGTTATCGAACGAATCGAGTAAGCACGGTTGTTTATATATGGTTTTGTTCGGCGTTTGGTATTTTATGTGGATAATGTGCAAATGGATGATCGGTATGATGATTTTCGTTTGCTATGATTGGTGGATGGCAATTATACATAAAGCTTCGGGAAAGGGCCATATTTGGCAGGCAAAGAGATGGTTTTCCAACAGAAGAAGAATTTATTACTGCCACGATTGCGGTAATAATTTCAGGGCATAAATCCGGTTTTTAAAACTTTTTGGCCCCCTGCGGAAGCTGCAAGCAAACTTTCGCAAGGGGTTAATTTTTTTGAGCTATCCCCTATTCCTTAACCTCGGGCAGGCCCGCAACACTTGTTAGAATTGAAAGCAAGCCCGAAAGCAGTGAGGCGGAAACAACCACCTTCCAGTCCACGGCGGATATAACCGAGGATGCGCCTATTGTTGCAACCGCTGTTTGCGCCACGGTTTTTATTGCGCGTACTCCCGCCGCCTTAAGCCAAGCCTTAACATTCCTTTTCATTACTTTTCCCTCCTTATTTGATTTCTATTTGCAACCTGTCGATTATCTTGCCGAACAGCCCCGCGTAGCCGTCCATATTGCCTGTTTTTTCGTTGTCACGCTGTATGGCGTAATAATCCTTACCCACAGCCGAAACCCTGTAATATGCGTATTTGTAAGGGCGTATGCTGTCGGGTGTGGTGTAGTATATCTCTACCGCATCTATCGCCTTGCCACAGCCTGCAAAGCCATAATTGTAATCCTTTATGTCATAGCCGGTAACATAAGGCAACCAATTACCGCCCTTTACGTGCACACGGTATTTTACCGTACCCTTATCAACCCTTACGGCAACGTCCGTTATAGCCTTGCCCTTAATGCCCGCGTAATCCTCAGTATTCTTGACTTCCGGCAGCCATTTGCCGCCGCATCTCACACGGTAATATACATTCACGGCCGTATCAATGGGCTTGGGTGTCGGTTCGGGCAATACTCCTATAACATCTTTGTACATATAATTCATATCCACATTACCCTTTATTCCGTCGAGTGTGCCGCTTGAGGTGTACTGCCAAATATCGTATTTGCGGGTAAAGTCGTTCACCCTGTCGCCGTATTCGGCCACCCATTTGCTTATGCCGTCATACCACGGGTCGGTCATTTTCTCATTCCAAAAGGCCGAGCGGGATGAGTATATCCCCATTTTGTAGCCGAGTGCGTTAAGCTCCGAATTAAATTCACGCATTATTTTAAGCAGCTCGTCATTGCTTACAGAGCGCCAGTTTAAGCCCGCTGTGTTTTCCACGTCTATGTACACGGGTGCCGTTATGCTCTTGCCCGCAAGCAAGCGCTTTATATGCGCAATTTCACTTTTAAGCTTTGCCGAATTTACGGCATAAGTGAAAAAGTAAACCGCAAACGGTATTTTAAGCCGCGTGCACTCCGCATAATTCCTTTCAAATTGCCCGTCGTCCTGTGAGGGAATGTCATCACCGAAGCCGCAGCGCAAAATTGCAAAATCAATTTGCGGCTTCACCTTTTCCCAATCTATTGTCCCCTGATATTTGCTTACGTCTATACCTTTAATCATTATTATAAAAACCTCCGATTTTTTTATTTTAAAAACAATGCCGAAATTGCCCCCAGCAGAGTGCCGATTATGCCGCTCAAAGCACAGCAAACGGCAGTTCTCCTGTAATAGCGCATATCCTCCGCCGGTGCCTGCTCAACAAAGGCCAGCCTTTTATCTATACTGCCGACCCGCTCGGCGGTGCTTTGCATTTGCAGTGCCATTCTTTCCACCGCAGCGGTAAGTCTTTGAATATCGCGCACATCCAGCTTAATTTCATCAAGCTGATGAAATATGTTTTTCTCGTTCGCTTCGAGCGAGCTTATGCGACCGCTTATATTCTCCTCCGTAAAAATCACCCCTTTCACGCACGGTAGTGTGACAGCCTTAAGCCCTGTCACACTTGAAATATACAGCATACCCCACCGCCGTTCACCGACAAAATTAATACGCGCTTTGTTTTGAAAAAATTACCGAAAATACTTTTTCCGATAATTCAATTTACTTAAAAGCATTAATTTGTTGCGTTGCAGGCATTAAAAATAATTAACCCCCGGCAGATTTTTAATATCTGTCGGGGCGTACATTGTCATTTTATCGGATGTTTTTAATATCGTTGATTTTCTTTTCGGCCAAACTCTTTCGGCATCCATTTAATCACCTATATTATAATTTTTTCAACACATAGAACCAATTGCGTGAAGCGCAAACGGCACGGCCGCGATTTAGCCGTTCAATGCTTTTTCGGGTATTGAAAGCTTTTCGCTAACAGCGTTAGGTTATTATGCCATATTTCAATGGCAATTGCCTTGTGCGGCAAAGCCGCACGGCACAACATTCGGTTGTGCGAAATATGGTAAAACAAAAAATCCTTGATTTTCCGCACTGAAAGTGCGGGTTGCCGTAAAACAGCAACTGTTTTAAAGATATTTTACCATAAAACCGCCTAAAACACAAAACGTTTTTAATTTGGTTGACATCGAACAAATGTTTTGTTATAATAAATATGTAAAAATTGTCAGCAAAAACAAAAAACACTGAAAAAACTACGGTTTTTCAGTGTTTGGAGATTGAAAATGGATGAATTATCAATTTACGCCGAAGGTGACGAGGCTGTGAAAGCCTGTTGCTTTACGGGCTACAGACCGTGCAAGTTCCCCTTTTCGTTGGAGGTGGGCTCAAAAGACCTTGCAAGGCTTGAAAATTCGGTTATAGAAACCGTGTTTTCCCTTTCGGGGGATTGCTCTACCTTTTATACGGGCATGGCAATGGGCTTTGATATTATAGCGGCCGAGGCAGTGCTGCTGCTTAAGGCGCGCTGTGAAAAAACACGGCTTGTGTGTGTTTTGCCTTATTCAATGCAGGGGCATGGCTTTCCCGAGCCGTGGCGCAGCCGCTACAATGAAATAATACGCTGTGCGGATGAGGTTGTTATTATGTCCGAAGGGTATTACAAGGGCTGTTATTCAAGGCGGAACGAATTTTTGGTTGATAACAGCGATTGTGTTGTGACCTGGTTTGACGGCCGCACAGGCGGAACAGCCGCCACAATTAAATATGCCGAAAAAATGAGCCGCCGCATTATAAACCTAAACGGTAACTGCACCGAAAGCTTTTACACCGTTGCAATGGAGCTTTAAACAAGCAACGCAGACACCGCAAAGCAAATAACGGCAATAACGGCGCCTGCAATAAGCTGCGGGCAGGTGTGCCGATTAATTTTAACCGAAGCATAGCCTACGGGCAGCAACAGCAGCAGCACCGAAATAAACGCAGGGTGAACGCCGTGTGCAAGCAGCACCGCAGGCCCCGCTATTCCACAGGCGTGGCCGCTGCTTTTTTTCTTTAAAACAAAGGAGCTGAATGCAATTGCCGCACCCGAAAGCAGGTATGTAAGGTAAAAAATTTTTTCGCCCTCTGCCCCGTTTGCCAAAAACGCATAGCAGGTGCCTATAATATAGCCGCTCACCGAAAAGACTATTGCAAGGTTGCGTTGAAAGGTGCGCCTTTCTTCCCTCTTTTTAAACAGGCTAAGCGGGTATGCAAGCATCGGCAAGGCACAAAGCGTTGCCACGGCCACCGCAAAATGCGCCGCATTTGCAAAGGTGTTGCCGCAAGTATAAAGCAATATTTCGGCAATTAGCGCCACAATCGGCGGAGCGGTAACCACACGTATAAATTTACAAAGCTTAAGCACTGTAAGCACTTCCCTTTTTATATTTCTGTTTACACCCCAATTTTACAGCAAGCGCACGCAAATTGCAACAGCAACCTGCGTGCGCTTTAAAATATTCCTGATTAAATCATCTGCCGCGAATGGCATCTATCGGGCGCTTTGATGCTATGCGCTTAACCGGCAGGAAGCTGGCTGCAAACGCAACAACCATGCTAACCGCAAGCAGCAGCACAACCTGGCGCACGCCGAAGTTCAGCACCGTTACAAGCACGCCTGCCTCATTACGGATAAAGGAATTTATAATTAAGGTTGCCACGCAAACCCCCACGGCCGAAAGAACAAAGTTTATCATGGCAATAATAAAGCTTTCGGCAAAGAATATTCTGAAAACATCGTTACTGCGTGAGCCTATGGCACGCAAAATTCCTATTTCCTGCTTTTTGTAGCTTATGCTTGTGCCTATAAAGTTTGCAAGCATTATTGCCGCAAACAGCGCAAAGCCCGCACCGATCCACAGGAACACCTTGGCAAGCTCCTTAAGTACCGTATTAATGGAATCCAGCTCAAAGGTAACGGAATTTTGTATGGCATACCTTGTTACCTCACTGTAATTATAGCAGTAGGTAACCATATCACGCACCGCTTCACGGCCCTCGGGCATATTACCTACGGCATATTCGTAAAGCCCGTCAAGTCCGTCGGTCATTTCGTTATAGAGCCCGTCGGAGCAAACCACGGTGGAATACAGTGCCGATTTGCTTCCTTCACTCATATTGTCTATAACACCAACTATTTTGTAGCCGTCGGTATTTTCGTCCTCGGTGTCGGTTTCGTCATACATATATTTCCACATTGAAACATCGTTTTTGTTTTTCAGCAGTGCCGCGTAATCAACATCACCCGCAGCATCGTCCTCCGTGCCGTAAAGCGCATCCGCGGTAACCACTATTTCATTGGCCGCAAGCGTGCTTTTTTCACCGTCCACCCATATGATTTTTTCGTTCTTCACATCCGAAAGTCTGGCAAGATACTGTGAATCCGCATTGTAGTTATTACCGTAGAAGCTTACCGCACCCTCGGTTATAGGAGAAATCGGCGGGCGCTCGGTTGCTTTTCTTTCAACAAAACCGTCACCTACCATAATCGCACCCGCAAAGCTGTAGCCAACCTCGGTTCGGTACTCATTGTAAAGCACGTAATCCACAAGCTGCTCGGCATTGGATTTATTCTTTTTCTTTACGGTAAGGTCGGCATAGCGTGACATATCAAAGTCGGTGTCCACAACTGCGGTGATTTTATACTCGGTGCCCGAAAGGCTTAAGCTTTTACCGACCAAATCGCCGTAATTCACTATGCTTGTATATACGGGCTTTTCAACACCGTTTTTATCCTTTAAGTAGGTCTTTCCGTCAAAATACTGTGCCTTTTTGAAAACCTCGAAAATGTATTCGCTCACGGCAATTTCGTTTTTTGCGCCGTCGGGCAGGGTGCCGGCAAGTATTTTAAAGTCCATTTCCTTTATTATTTCATTGTTTATTGCGGTAAAGCCGCTTGAAAAATAGGTGTTGTAAATGTAAAAATCGGTTTCGGTCAGCTTTATTTCGGGGTTTACCTGCTCGGTAAAATCTGTATCGAAATTAATCGGACGATAAACTCCGTGCATTTTAACACCGATACCGTTGCTTATTTCCTTAAGCTCCGCATCGGAAATATAATAGCCGTAATCGCGCCAATAGCTTCCCGATTTTTTCGATTTTGCAACCGAAACCTCACTTACACCCGAATCTATAAGTGAATTTGTGCAGGTTTTTATGTGGTTATACGAGCCGAAGGTATCGGACAGTCCGAAAAGTCCGAACGCAATACAGGAAAGCAAAATTGTTATTACCAGCCGTATTTTCTTGTATTTCAGGCCGCCTGCACCGATTTTAAAGGCATTGTTAAGCGGCAGCTTTGATTTTATGAGCTTAAAGCCCACACCGTCCCCTGTTTTGATTTTGTCTGTATCGGTCGGCTTAAAGCGCACGGCGGACTTTTTGCCGTCACTCACACCGATTTTCAAATTCCCCGATTTCAGCTTATCCATATAATCGTTTATGGCAATTCGGTCTTCCTCGGTTAAATGGTAGCCGAGGGGCACCTCCACCGTGCCGCCGCAAAATTCAATGCCGTTTTGCAAGGTCTCGCATTCGGCCGATGGGTCAAGCTCAACATCGCTTACAATCTGCCCATCGGAAAGCTCTATTATTCTGTCGGCGTATTGCTCGGCAAATTCCCTGTCGTGAGAAACCACAATCACAAGCTTTTCGCCCGAAAGCCTTTTAAGAGTATCGAAAACCTGCTTGCCTGTTGCCGAATCAAGTGCACCTGTAGGCTCATCCGCCATAATAATTTCGGGCTTTTTAACAAGCGCGCGTGCTATTGCCACTCTCTGCTTCTGCCCGCCCGAAAGCTCATTGGGCTTGCGGCTGCCGTAGCCCTCCAAATCAACCTGCTTTAAAATATCGTTTATTTCCCCATCGGAAGCCCGCCTGCCCTGCAGCTCTATTGCAAGGGCAATATTGGCGCCCACCGTAAATTCATCAAGCACATTGTATTCCTGAAAAATAAAGCCCACATAGGTGTTTCTGTAGGAATCAAAATGACGCTGCTTAAAATCCTTTGAGGATACACCCTTAATTATTATCTCGCCGCCGTCATACTTATCAAGGCCGCCGAGCACGTTTAAAAGCGTGGATTTGCCGCTGCCCGATTTGCCGAGTAAAAATACCATTCCCTTTGTGGGGAATTTAATGTTTATTTTATCAAGCGCCGTAACCGGCACACCCTTTTTCGGCTTGTAAACCTTAACAAGCTCTCTTGCTTCCAGCATAGTTATTCCTCCCGTACTAACTGTATTATTTATAATAGTACAGTCGTATAATAGCACAACCTCAGTCGTTTGTCAATAGAAATTACAACATTTACTTTTTTCCGTTTATTCGCTTATATATACAAAGGCCGGCGGCACTCAACAAGGCAGTTCCCGCAAAAACCGCAATTGCAAGGCCGTAATTTTTCAATTCCAAAGCACTGCCGCCGAGTGTTGAGGTTATAATTGAGGGCAGCCGCGCAAAGGAGGCTATAAGCAAAAAGCTTGAAAGGCGCATATCCGTAAGGCCTACCGCGTATGTCAGCAAATCCTTTGGGGTTCCCGGTAATAAAAACACAATGGCCGTTATTAATGTAAGCCGCCTTTCGTTTTGCATAAATTTAAGCCTTTTTATTTTGTTAATATCAAAAAACAGCTCTACAAGGTGCACGCCGAACCTGCGCACAAGCAGAAACACCGCCGCACTGCCTACGGTTATTCCCGCCATACAAAGCAGTGTGCCCTCTACCGCACCGAAGGCATAGCCCGCGGCAATTTCAAGCGGCTCACCGGGAACCGCTGCAATCACCACCTGAAAAATCACCATACCTATGAACACAAGGCGCCCCCAGGGCCCGTGGGTCTCAACCCAGGCTCTGAAATCTCCCCGTGCGGACACAAGCTTTATCATCGGGCGGCCTATAAACCAGGCAACCGCCGCCGAAAATGCCAAAATCAGAAATATAATTACAAGCCCGATAACCCGTTTTTGCCTGTCTGTAAATGCATTTTCCTCTTTACGCAGCCTCATCAAGTGCTTTCTTCACGTCCTCTTTAAAGACTTCCCATTCCTCCGGATTTTCCGCAAAATAGAGTGGGCACAGCTTACCCGTAACATCATAATGGCGTATAACATTCTGCTCGGTAAGGCCGGTCTCCTTTAAAAGCCAGGCCGCAAGCCGCACGGTAGCGGCATAGGCCTTGTCGGAAAACTTTCCGCTTTTATCCGGGTGGCAAACCTCAATCGAAATTGTATCGCAATTGCGGTCGTTGCTCGCGGCCGAGCGCTCCCACAGGGGCAGGCATTGAATAATCTCGCCCTCAAGCCCCACCACAAAGTGAGAGCTCACCTCGGTTGTATCCTTATCGAAATAGTCACGGTTATTTTGCGCAGTTGTTCCGGGATTACCCACATAGTGTATCACAATGTCCCTTATTCCGTCAAGCTCCTTACCGCTTCTTGCTGTGGAATGTCGGTGGATGAGCTGCTCATCTATAAAATCGGGAATTTCAATTGCTTTCAGCCTTTCCGCAAGCTGTGTTCCCTTTTCCTCGTTCTTTTCACCCCGGCACTGCTTTACCGAAAGCACCATTCCCGTGAGGGCGGCCGCCGTAAGTATAAGCAGAAAAAGCCTTTTTGCCACTATCCGCCTTTTGCGCCGCCTGCGTTTTTGCTCATATGCGGCCTTTCTTCTTCTGTATTCTTCCTCGCTCATTTTAAAAATCCTCTCAAACCGTGTTGAAACGCAGAATCACCTTAAAAAGGTCTCCGTCGGTTTCAATTCTCATTTCGCCGTTTTGCAGCTCGGTAAGACTTTTGGCAATTGAAAGGCCAAGCCCGCTCCCCTCGCCGCTGCGTGCCTTATCACCCCGCACAAAGCGCTCGGTAAGCTCCTCGGGTGAAATATTAAGCTCATACTCCGAAATGTTTTTAAAGGTTATTTCCGCCTTGCCGCACTTTTCGGCGAGCTCCATATACACCCTTGTGCCGCTTTTTGAATATTTGCAAATATTCCCCGTAAGATTTTCAAAAACCCGCCAAAGGTGCCTGCCGTCCGCCATAATTTTTATCGGCTTCTCGGGTATTTTAAGTATCGGGGTAAGCCCCGCCGCACCGAAAGCCTCATCAAATTCGCCGGCTGTTTGGTTAAGCAGCACGCCCGGCTCACAAACGGATAAATTAACCTTTAAATTCCCTGTTGCCGCTTTTGAAGCCTCAACCAAATCCTCAATAAGCTTTTTAAGCCTTACGGATTGCCTGTCAAGCACGGCGATGTATTCGTTTATCTTTTCGTTTTCCGAGCCCTCTTTTTTAATTAAATCAACATAATTGATAATAGAGGTAAGCGGTGTTTTAATATCATGTGAAACATTGGTTATAAGCTCTGTACGCATTCGCTCGCTTTTCATTTTTTCGTCTACCGCGTTTTGCATTCCTATGCTTATATTGTTTAACGAGGTGCAAAATTCTTTAAACTCGGGGTACATATAAGTAGTGTCTATTTTGTAATTCATATCGCCGTTTGCTATTTTTTCGCCGCCGCTTTTAATTTGCCCCAATTGCACTGCGGTGAAAATAACAAAGGTGCCTATGGCAACTGCATTTAACAGCAAAAGCAATATCAAAAGCCCATTTCCCCCAAGCGCAAGGCAAAAAAGCGCAGCGAAAAAATCAAGGCAGGTAGCCGCAACACAAATAAACGCTGTTTTTTTGGCAAGTGAAAGCCGGGAAAGGCAGTGCCCCATAAACCGAAAAAGCTTTTTACAGCCGCCTGCAACAGCCATTACAACCCTATATATAATATTATTCTTAAGCAAGGTTTTTGTTTTAAGCCTTGTTGCAAACGAAAGCAGAAGGGCCAAAGCAATAAAATAATCGGCACTGAAAAACGCCGTGGCAATTGCAACCGTCGGCACAAGAGAGGCATAGGTTTCACACACTATTATAACGCTCAGTACAATAAATGCACCGGAGATAAGCAGCAAAAGATCAAACGGCACCCTGTCCAAAAAATTCACAGCTACGCTGCCATCCGAACGCCGCCCCGCCGCCGCACAGAGAAAAACAATAAGAGCTGCAAAAGTAAGAGCCGATACCGCCGCCGAAATTATAAGAGTATAGCGGTATTTGTAGCCCAGCTCGCAAAGCTTAATTCGCACACGTGTATAATACTCGAGTGAGGTGCTTTCGGGGGTTAAGCTTTCAAAGGCTTCCACCTCTATATCTATTCTTTTGATTACATCCACTTCATAATAAGACCCATCCTCGTCTGTTTCAATGTAGGTTTCGCCGTACAGCTTAAAGCCCCTGTGCGTATCGGAATAGGTAGGCTCTTTGCCGGTGGTGTTATCAAACAGCAGCTCGCCCGTATCACTGTCGGTTATTTTGCAGTAAATTGAATTTGCCTCGCAAATTTCGGTTATGTCATCACCGCTTACGTATGCATCGTAAATCATTTCGGAATAGTCATAAAGCTTCACATCATATATTTCGGCATTTATTTCATCAATGCCCTTTATATAAAAGCCCGCGGCCGCCATAAGAAGCACTGAAACCGTACTTGCCGCACAGAGCAGTGCCGTAATGTAGGAAAGAATTACGGCAGTTGTTTTCACTGCAAGATTACCTTTCATTTTCTGTCACCCTTTTCAAGCTTGTAGCCCTGTGCCCAAACCACCTTAAGGTAGCGCGGCTCCGCAGGATTTATTTCTATTTTTTCCCGCAAATGCCTTATGTGCACCGCCACGGTGCTTTCACTGCCGTAAGCGGCCTCGCCCCAAACCCTTTCGTAAATTTCCTTTGGAGACATAACACTCCCCGCGTTTTGCATAAGCAGCTTTAAAATTTCAAATTCGGTGGGCGTTAAAAAAACCTCCTCACCGTCGGCAAATGCCTGCTTTTTTCTGTCATTCAGCTCAAGCCCGCCTACAACAAGTCCGTCCTCGGTTTTTTCGCTGCCGCCGCCAAGCTGCATATATCGCCTTAGCTGTGAGCGCACACGGGCCGTCACCTCAACCGGGTTAAAGGGCTTTGTTATGTAATCATCCGCCCCTACGTTCAGCCCCAAAATCTTATCGGTATCCTCACCCTTTGCGGTGAGAAATATCACCGGTATGTTTGACAGCTCGCGAATACGTGTCATTGCGGTTATCCCGTCACATTCGGGCATCATAATATCCAGCAGTGCCAAATGTATTTCATTTTGCTTAATCAATTCAACCGCCTCGTTTCCGTTATAGGCGGTAAATGTGCGGTAGCCCTCCGCCTCAAGATATATTTTCAAGGCCGCGGCTATGTCACGATCGTCATCGCAAATTAAAATGCTGTACATTCTCATCAAACCTTTCGTGAACATTATAACAAAATATCCTTTAAGAATAAAGAGGCTAAATTATTAAGATTTCTTTAAGATGCTATATATCACACACAAAAAGCATTTCGGCCTTTATATGCTCTCACACAGCCTTTTAATCTCCCGCACTGCGGGGAAAATTTCCTCCTCGGCTATTCCGGTAAGGCAAAGCCCCGCAGTTCCCGCTTTATCAGTCGGTATAAGCCTTATTCCCACTGCCTCGGCCGCGGTGCAAAGCCCCTTGCTTTCGGCAGGCACCTTAAAATCCGCAACTGCCGTCATAGAGGACTCATACAAAACCGTTTCCGCCCCCGGGAAATACTGCGCCATTGCATCGCTAAAAAGTCGGCTCTTTTTTGCATAAAGCTTTCTCAGCCTACGCAAATGCCTTTCAAGTGCGCCCGAGCTTATGTAATTGCACAGGGCAAGCTGCTCGGTTTTGCCGCAGGTTTGATTGTAAACGCCGTCTGCCGCCCGAAATTTTGCGGCAAGTGACACAGGCAGCACCATATAAGCTATTCGTACGCTCGGCAAAAGCAGCTTTGAAAAGCTGCCGATATAAACCGTTTTTTCGGGCGAATTGCCCTGAAATGCGGTTACCCCCCTTGCGCTGCGGCGCAGTTCGCCGTTGTAGTCATCTTCAATAACCAGCCGCTTACTGTCTGCCGCAAGCCATTTTCTAAGCTCTGCCCTACGCGCCGCCAGAGCCGTCACGCTGATTTTTGAAAGCTGTGAGGGCACAAGAAAAAGCGTATCGGCAGGGCTTTTTTCAAGCTCTGCGGCAATTGCACCGCTCCCGTCACACGGAATTGCCCTACACTCCATAGAATGGTCACGAAAAATTCTGCTTGCCTGCTCAAAGCCGCCCTCCATGACAACCGTGCGGTTGTTACCCGCAATTCCGCAAAGAATGCTCAAAAGCGGCCCGACCCCCGCACCTATCACTATACATTCGGGGGAGGTGCGCACTCCGCGCGCCTTGTAGCAATAATCGGCAAGCACGCGCCTTAAACCCGGCTCTCCCTGCGGGTCACCGTAGGAGGTAAGCTCAAAGCTGTCACGCAGAACCTCACGCACCGTTTTTTTCCACAGCTCGGTATCGGCTGCGGCAGCATCTATCTTTTTGCCCGAAAAATCATAGCGTATTTTATTTTCCGCAGTGTGCCCTTCGGCTGCGTTTAGTTGCCTCGGGGCATCACATATAAAGTATCCCCTTTGCGGGCGGCTTTCGGCAATGCCCTCTATGCAAAGCTTTAAATAAGCCCCCTCTACCGTTGTTCTGCTTACCCCGAGCCTTGCCGATGCCTCCCTCACCGAGGGCAGCCGCTCGCCGCCTTTCACGGCTCCGCACTCCGCCGCCTTGCGGACCGAGTCATAAAGCCGTAAATAAAGCGGCCCCTCACCTGCGGTTAAATTAATAAAATCTATAATCATAGTGTATAACTGTCCTTTAAATAAAATTAAAATTTGGCTATTTATTAATGTACACTTATTTGCTATAATTGTAGCATTCAACAGGGAGATATGCAATAGATTTTTTAAAGGAAGTTTTGTTTATGAAAGCAACAAACCGCGAAAAGCTTATAAACACCACCTTGATTGCGCTGTTTGCGGCACTCTGCTACATTGCGCTGACCGTGCTTTTCATACCGTTTGCGAATATGTATATTCATTTCGGAAATTTAATAGTTGTTTTGGCGGCACTGCTTATAGGCGGTTGGCAGGGCGGTCTTGCCGGCTCTATAGGTATGGGCCTTTACGATATTTTCAACGGTCACGCCGATTCCTCACCGAAAACCTTTATTTTAAAAATGCTTATAGGGCTTGCAACCGGCCTTGTTTACACCTTTTTTAAAAACAGAAAAAAATACCCCTCTGCGGCCCTTTATACCGTGGGCGCCGTATCCCTTGCAACCGGCTTTTCCCTGCTCGGCTACACGCTTGCACAAAACGGTGCTTATGCGGGGCGCTCTGCGTGGCTTTGCCCGATATTTCTTTTCATCGGCATTTTAAGCATAATTTTCGGCCTGCTTAAAAAAAGGCTTTCACACAAAACCGCCTCGGCCGTTGTGGGGGCCTCCTGCGGGATGCTTGTGAACCTTGCGGGCGAAACCGCCTGGAAAACCTTTACCTATATGCTTGCGGGCTCCGCTCCCGGGGCGGCCTTTACCGCCGCCGCCTTGGGGCAGGCTTCAACCCTTATAAATGCGGGAATAGCAATAGTGGGCGGTATTGCGCTTTTCGCAATGCTTGAAAAGCCTATGAAAAAAATGAAAAACCGCGCGCTTTCAAAATAGCTCGGTATTAAAAAGCATATAAAGCCGTGAGGTCGGTTCAAACCCGAAACCGACCTCACGGCGCTGTTTTTTCACACTACAGGTATCAAAAGCATTTTCCCCTGCGGCAGTACATCCTCCTCTAAATTATTTATTCGCATTATTTCGTTCACATCCGCGTTATAATGCTTTGCAATGTCCCACACCTGCTCACCCGCATCGGTGCGGTATATTGTCATGGCACATTCGGGGTGGTTTTCGTTAAGGGCACCCTCGTCTATCTCTATATCCTTAATAACCGACACTGTTCTGCAAAAATAAATTGCGGCGCTTATTGCAATATCAAGCCTTATTTCAACATTTTGCGCATCTGTTATGGTATATTCGCAGGAAAGAATTTGAAGCTCCGGCTCGCATTTTTCGCCGCCCTCCCCGTTTTTCAGGGGATATTTGTATTCAAAATCAATTTCCTTTTCAAAATAGCCGCATTTTCCTTCGTTATCGCCCGTTATAAGGCAAATAAGCGCTTTGCCCTCCACCGACATATTGTTTTCCGAAAATTTCACCCTCGGGGCTTGCAGCTCGCACCACAAATCGTAAATCCGTTCTATCGGCTCTGCAAGCTCAATGCTTTTCTTACAGCGGTAGGTTTCTCTCACGTTCTCCCCTATTTTTTCAAATTGCAGGCTTTCACGTTCTATATTCGCACGGTACTTGCGGGAAAAAGCATCTGTCACAACGGGTATATCGCTACCACAAAAGGCCTTGCAGGTAATCAGCAGCTTAGCCGTAAGCGAAAAGCCTTTAACACCGCCGTCGCCCGTTTTCGGCTTAATTTCGGCAAAGGCGGTAAAAATCCGAGTTTCACAGCGGCAGGCATCGCTCACGCCCGGCATATCCATTATTTGGCTGAACGGGAATACCGTCTTTACCGTTTGCGGAACGGGTGAGTCCTCGGGGCAATAGAGTATTTTCACCTCGGTGTCTCCCTTAATTACGGCCTTATCGTTTATAAGTCGGCTTTCCCTCACCGTGGGGTAAAGCTCATATTTCAGCAAACGTCCGACTGCTGGCTGCCCCTGACCTATGGGTATTTCCTCCTCCTGCATAATGTATTTTTCACAGTAGCCCATAGGTACGGTTGCAGGTGCGCTTTCACATTTTTGCTCAATGCCCAGGGCACCACTTGTATCTGAAACTATTTGCGCCGAGCCCCTTTTGAAAACGCACACCGAAATGCTTATTGCACCGTGAATATCAACCTTTCGACCGGTAACCGCGCGACAGTTTATGTATTCACATTCAGCCGTTGCATTTAAAAAGCCGTCCTCTGCCTCCTCGCGCATTTCCCGGCTTTTACTGAACGGATAACGGTATTCATAGGAGCACAAGTGCCCGTCGCCGTCACCGTAAAGCACGGTTATACACACATTTCCCTCTGCCGTAATGCTTTTTCCGTTTACGGCCTTGGCCGAAATTTCCGCGCGGGCTCGGCACTTAAAAAGCTTCGATATATCAGGACAATAATCGGGCAGGGTGAAATCCGCATCCACAGGCACCTCTGCCGTTTCCTCAAATACGGCGGTATTGAAAAAAACATCGGTTTTTATTATTCGTTCTTCCATATTTCTTTCCTCTCTCAGCATTATTTATTAAATAATATTCAAAAAGAAAGGCTTATATGCAAAAAAAGGAGCAGCCGCCCAAAACGAACGCCGCTCCCCACAAAATTCTTTAATATGCGTAATAATTAAAATGCTTTTAATCGCTTCTCGGTAGCTCTCATATAAGTATTATCAATTTCAATGCCAATATACTTTCTGTTGTTTTTCAAGGCGGCAACACCTGTTGAGCCAACACCGTTGAAGCAATCAAGAACCATGTCATTTTCATTTGAAGCAATTTTAACTATCTTTTCAAGTATGGCTACAGGTTTTTGTGTCGGATGTAAATTCTTTCCGTTTTTATCTTTAATTCTTTCAGAACCCATACAAATGCCCGTTTCTATAAAATTATGCATATCTTTTTGATTTGTAAAGTTCCAAGTATGCCCTTTATTCCAACAACTCACAATCAATTCACAACTGTTAAGAAATGAGGATTTTCTGAAATTAGGAACAGGATTTGTTTTGTGCCATACCATAAATTGAAATGTATCAAATTCCGGGTCGAAAACCTTGTGATATTCACCGATTATATTATAGGAACAAAAAATAAATATATTTCCGTTGGGCTTTAAAATCCTTTTAAATTCACCTATTAAATCTTGAGGGCGTAATTCCGCCAAATCCCATTCAGCCAAATCGTTGTTAATTTCAGAACGCCAATCAAATTTTATGTTACCTGTTGAATATTTGGCAATATTATATGGAGGATCAGTCAAAATTAAATCTATTGAATTATCGGGTATGGTTTTTAATACAGAAAAACAATCATCATTTATTAATAAGTATTTTTCTATATTTCCAATATCTATCATTTGAAATACATTCCTTTAATTTTTGTTAATGCTGTTCGTATTTTGCCGGCAGATTTTTTATACTGGTTGAATACAACATCGAAACCAGATTCATCATTGCAGACAAAATTCCAATACTCTCTGCCTATCAATAACTCATCTTCAGCAAAGAACTGTTTTACTCTTTCTTGTTTCCAAGGTTTACCTTCCCCGAATTTATTATAAGCAGTTCCGAAGAATATTTTAATCTCTGCGGTTGCATCTTCTTTTAATTGATTTTTCAACAAATAGTATTCTTCAAGTAAAGCTGATTTTTCAGCTCTTGCTTTCTTATTGTCTAAATCACCCGAAGCCTTAAGCTCAATCAAATAATGTTCATTCTTCTCTTTGCAATAAAAATAATTATCTGTTATATGTGTTCTTTTGTAGCTTGTAATATCTTTAGGATAAATACTTGAATATGTGGAGTAATGTGTGATATCGGGAATTGTTGTATGGTTTAAATAGCTGTCTAATATTGTGGAAATTCTTGTTGTTTGATCAGGCAATATAAATGAATCTATATTACCTCTTACTTCATAAGATAATTTTGCTATGTTATTACCCAATTTTTCCAGTATATTCCCAAATGAAGAATCAAAAGAACGAACAAAAGCCGAATAAAACATAAATTCTTCACCGAGCTCAGCAATAAAACAATTATTCTTTTTCATATTAATAACTCCGTTGAGATCATCAACTTCGTCTCCGTATCTACTTATTAAACCCTCGGCAAATGCTTCAACAGCGGTGTCAACTACTACTTCTATTGCATTTTGTTTTTTAGCTTCCATTTTATAAACCTCACATCATCCTATAATTTTTAACCCCCGTTTTTTTACAGTATATCACACTTAAATATCACACTCAAGTACTTTTTTAGGAAGAGCCACACATTAAAAGCCCCTCAAATGGGCAACCGTGGCGTGTTGTATTATTAAACTTCTTCTGAAAACCATAATATGAAAAAATTATAATTCAATACTTCCCGCAGGCTGTTTGAATTTATAGTGTAAATCCGTAAAATACATAACTTCTCTGATATTTGCCGCCCACAGTACTATCCGTTTTTCTTCGTTGGCCTTTGAAATATATGTGACAACCAGAAAAGAAACATTGGCATTATTTTTAAAATCAGATTCGGAAGCATCGGTGCCTTTATATTTTGTCTTATACTCATTCTCTTTCATTGCTTCAAATCTTACAATTCTTTCTGTAGGTAATGTGACCTTCAATCCCGATTTGAAATCAATATTAACGATATCGTCTTTAATAAGGAAAGTGCACGGCATATCAGATGCGACTGTATCTATTCCCTCATAGTGCATTACTCTATAAGGTCTGTCTTCCTTTTCTTACCGAATAAACCCATTTTAAATTCTCCTTTTGTCTCGACGTTATGCTGTATTTGAGATGAATTTTCTTTTAT
>CAZKUO010000034.1:0-18806 GCA_964555975.1 uncultured Ruminococcus sp.
TGCCATAAATGTTGACATAATTCAAAACCTCCAAAAATTTTTGTATTTTTAACAGCTGAATTATGATACCACAGCCGAAAGCACTTGTCAACAACTTTTTTCCGAAATTTTAATTTAAAAAGCGCAAACTCTTATTTTCTTTAAATTCCTCTGTTTTTCTCTCATTTGCTCACTTGCCGTTTTTAAATTATTTTATGCCGAAAGCTTTTTTTACCTGCGGCAGGCGTAGTATAATCGCCGCGGCAATAAGTGTTATTACAAGCTCGGGGAGCATAAATGAGCCGTTATAGGCTGCGGAATACAGCCAAACATTGCTGAATTTGTGTGCCCGGTTTTCCGGAATGCCGAAAAGTATTGCTCCCGAAAGCAGGTGTGAGGCAAAGCGCAAAGCAAAGGTAAGCGAAATGCCGATAAGTGAGCCGACATAGCCCTTTTTCGCAAATATACCGGCAAGACCCAAAACGGTAAAGGCGGCTATGTAATCAAGCAGGATTGTTCCGACAAGATAGGCAGAGGTAAGCCCCCAACCGAGCAGACCGTCCATAGCTATTCCGAAAAAGAGCTGTATAAGGGAATAAGTAAAGGCCGTGCCGAGCCCCCATTTAAGCCCGAGTGAAAGCGAGGTAATTACAATCGGGAGCATACTCAAAAGGGTTACCGAGCCGCCGAGTGGCAGCTTATAAAGCTTTATGAGGCTCAAAACGGAGGCCAGAGCCACCATAACGGCGCTTAGGGTCAGCTTGTAGACGGATTTGTTTTTTTCTTTCATTTTACAACACTCCTTGCCGCAACGGGCAATAAATTTTGCAATTCCCGATGAAAATAAAAAAAGCCGCAGGCAATAATACCTGCGACAATAATCCTTGCGTATTTTCCTACGACGGCATTATCCGTATCAGGTCACAGGTCGAAGTCATAGTAAAAAACGGACTTCCTCTCAGCCTGAGTTTCATCAAGCTCCCTAAATTGCAAGACCGATTATAGCACTTGAAAAGCTTTCTGTCAACAAAAAATTTCAAGCCCGTTATCTTTGCACTCTGCCCGAGCCGTCGCCCGTGGCAAGGCGTTCAACCTCCTGCACGGTAACACGGTTGAAATCCCCCTCAATCGAATGCTTCAAAACGCTTGCGGCAACCGCAAATTCGGCCGCATCCGAAGGCGATTTACCCGTAAGCAGGGAGTATATAAGCCCTGCCGCAAAGGCATCGCCGCCGCCCACACGGTCGGTAATGTGCATACGGTATTTTTTTGAAAATACACACTCTGTGCCGTGGCAAAGCAGAGCGGCAAAGTCGTTATCGCTTGCGCTTAAATTGGTTCTGAGGGTGAGCGCGGCATACTTCAGCGGGAAACGGGCGGTAAGCTGCTCGGCAACCGAGGCGGCACCCTCATTATCGGGCACCTTAAGGCTGAAGCCCGCCTTATTCGAGGTTATGCCGAACAAATCCTTTACATCCCCGGGGTTTGTAATGCACACATCGGTATACTCCATCAGCCGCTCGGTGACCTCTGCGGCCTTTTCGAGGCTCCACAGCTTTGAACGGTAATTTGTGTCAAAGCTCACGGTAACACCGTGCCTTTTGGCGGCCTTTACCGCTTCAAGGCAAATTTGCTCAAGCCTGTCGCTCAGAGCGGGGGTAATACCCGAAAAATGGAACCAATCGGCCCCTTCGAAAACGGCATCCCAATCAAAATCGGCAGGGTCGGCCTCGCTTATTGCCGAGTGCTTGCGGTCGTAAATGCAAACAGACGGCCTTTGCGAAGCGCCCTTTTCAAGGTAATAAATTCCCACACGCTCGCCGCCGCGCACTATTTTATTTGTATTCACACCGAAATATCTGAGACTGTTCACCGCCGCCTGACCGATTGCGTGCTCGGGCAGCTTTGTTACAAAGCTGCTTTCAAGACCGAAGCCCGCAAGTGCCGCCGCAACGTTGGCTTCGCCCCCGCCGAAGGTGGCCTGCATTTGGTCATTTTGAAAAAATCTGTAATATCCGTTCGGTGCAAGGCGGAGCATAAGCTCACCGAAGGTAACAACTTTAGGCATTTTTATTTCCCTCCGCATTTTCGAGAGCCTCTTTCACAAAAAAGCTGCCGCCGATTGCGGCGATTTTGTCAAAGGCCAAAAATTCGTCAATATTGCTTCTGTCCACCCCGCCGGTGGGAATGAATTTAACCTGCGGAAAGGGTGCAGAAAGCGCCTTTAGTGCTTTCAGTCCGCCGTAAACGTTTGCGGGGAAGAACTTAACTGTGGTAATGCCGAGCTCCAACGCCTGCATAATCTCGGTAGGGGTTACACAGCCGGGATAATAGGGTATGCCGCTCTTTTTGCAAAGCTCGGCAACCGAGGCCGAAAGTCCGGGCGAAACTATGAACTGCGCCCCCGCTTTAATTGCCGCCTCGCATTGCCCGGCGTTGATAACCGTGCCCGCGCCTATGTTCATTTCGGGATGGCTTTTGCAGGCGTATTCAATAGCCTCAATTGCGCAATCCGTTCTGAGGGTGATTTCCGCACAGGTTATTCCGCTCGCCGCAAGGGCAGATAAAATTTTGTCCGTTTCGGGCAATTCCTTAATAACCACCACGGGTATGAATTTTTCCATTGTGCATTTTCCTTTCCTACCGGTGCTTCTTACCGCATTTCATCGCAGTCACAGTCTATTTGCGCAAAGCCGTTTGCCGAATTTGCCGCGTTCCCCCGATTAGGTACTACCTAAAATATTATACCTAAACGAAAATAATAACCAAAGTGTTAAAATTATCATTTGACATTGCAAATATTATCACGACGGAATAATATACCTTACTGAATTTACAGCTCACACACCGGCTGAATTTTCACGGCAATAAGCGAAATTATTGTTGCATAATTTTTCTTGTTGTGTTATGCTGTGTTTGGTAAAGTTACATAATAAAATTACAATGCGAAAAACATAAGAATGCCCTTGGAAAGGAAATGAGCTTATGATATGCAATGAAAAAATTTCAACCTGGGATGAGGGACTGCAATCGGGTAACGGTTCAATAGGCTGTCTTGTGTGGGGAGCGGATCCGCTTAAGTTCAGTATCGACAGCACTGCCATTTGGGACACTGCCCCCGCGCCTCAAACCTTAACCCCGGAATTTACATATGAAAATTTGATAAATCTCTTGAAAAAAGGCGATTTTGAGCATGAGGAGCAGATTTTCGGCAAGTGCTACCGACACATAACACCCACAAAGCTTTTGGGCGGAAGAATAGAGCTGGATTTCGGTCCGATCGACGGTGTCTGTTATGAGCTTGACAGAAAAAAGCCGATTATAAAAGCCGAGCTGAAACTATCGGGCGGCGAAAGAATAGCTACCGAAAGCTTTGTCTCCGCAGTCGGCGATGTAGGTGTAATTAAAATAACGGGGAACACCCTGCCGAAAATCACGGTTGTGCGCCCGAATTACGGAAAAGCGGGTGAAAAAAACGAAAATGCAGAGCACCGCGAGCTTTCCTACGGAAATGTCTCGGATTTGCTTTATCCCGAGCCTGTGATTATATCGGGGGAAAATAGAAAGGGCTTTATTCAGGCTACTAATGAGGATTTTAAGTATGCACTGCTTTTAAAATCGCAAAAAAACGAAAGCGGCCTTTTAATCGCATATACATTGGTTTGCGGTAAGGCGGGGGATGATTTTGACCGCCTTGAAACCGTGCTTGACACCTTTTTGAGCCGTGGCTATGAGGCGGCCGTGCGTGAGCACCTTGAATGGTGGGAAAATTATTATGCACAGTCGGATATAAAAATTGCGGATGAAGCCCTGCAGGATATTTGGGACACCTCCAATTATTTGCTGGCCTGTGTTTCGCGCAAGGGTGCACTGCCTATGCCGTTGCAGGGAGTATTTACGGCGGATGACGGCAGTCTGCCGCCGTGGAAGGGTGATTACCACAACGATACCAACACCCAAATGAGCTATTACAGCTATCTTAAGGCCAATCATTTGGAGCAGGGCGTTAATTTTCCTGATTTCCTTTATTCGCTTTTGCCGCGCTTTAAGCGCTTCGCAAAGGAATTTTACGATGCGGAGGATGCGATAAGCGTTCCCGGAGTTATGTCGGTAAAGGGCGACCCCATGGGTGGTTGGGCTATATATTCACTCAGCATTACGGGTGCTGTTTGGCTTTGCCGAAATCTTGAGGATTATTACGAATACACCCTTGACCGTGACTATCTTGAAAGCAAGCTTTACCCGTTTATGGCGGGGGTTGAAAGGTGCATTAAGCGTTGGCTTGTTACAAATGCCGAAGGTAAGCTTCAGCTGGTCTTTTCGGGCTCTCCCGAATGGCGCAACCATTCTGCGGAATCCTGCTTTTTTGAGCACAACACCAATTATGATTTAATGCTTTTGCATTATCTTTACGAAAAGCTGACCTTTTATTCCGAAATGCTGCAATTAAAGACCGAGGCCGATTATTACAAGGGCATTTGCGAAAGGCTTAACGGTTATTACACAGATGACAGTGGCTTTATGATTTCAAAGGATTTGCCCCTTACAGACAGTCACCGCCACCATTCTCACCTTATGGCGATACATCCTTTAAGAACGGTGGATATGGATAACGGCAGGCAACTTATAGAGAACAGCTTAAGGCATCTTGAAGAAAAGGGTATGTCATATTGGGTGGGCTTTTCGTTCACCTGGGCTTCCGAAATGTACACAATAGCACATAACGGCGAAGCGGCGGCCTATATGCTCAAGCTGTTTTACGAAAATCTGTGCCTGCCTAACGGCTTTCATGCAAACGGTGACTACAAGCACCGCGGGATTACGGTTTTCAGGTACCGCCCCGTAACGCTTGAAGCCAATATGGCGGCAATGAGCGCAGTTCAGGAAATGCTGCTTTATTCCGAAAAGGGCGTGATAGAGGTCTTCCCCGCCATACCGAAGCATATGTCACAAAAGGGTGCCGCCTTTAAAACGCTTCGCGCAAAGGGTGCGTTGCTGGTTTCCTCCTCAATTAAAAACGGGCGGGTGGAGCATATACGCATTAAATCCCTTGCAGGCGGCAAATTCACAGTAAGGCTGCCGCGTGAAATGAAGCTTACGGCAGCGGGTGAGCCTGTAATGATTGATTCGGAAAAATGCGTTTACGAATTTAAAAAGGGTGAAGAAATCACCTTTATGTAAAGGCTTCATTAACACTTAAATTCGGTTGGAAACAGCGTTTTGTAAATTACAGAAAAGCGCTACACCAATCGGATTTTTACAGAGTCGGTCCGATACAAATGTATAGGCTTGAACTGTTTAAAATATATTGATTTGTAAAAGAGGTTGATACTATGTCAAAAAACAGGTATGTACAGGAATACCCGGTAATCGGCATAAGACCCACAATAGACGGTCGCCGCGGAGTGCTGGGAGTAAGGGAATCGCTTGAGGAGCAGACCATGAATATGGCCAAAAGCGCCGCAAAGCTGTTTGAGGAAAATTTAAGGTATTCAAACGGTGAGCCCGTAAAGGTTATAATAGCGGATACCACAATAGGCAGAGTGGCAGAGGCCGCCGCCTGTGAGGATAAATTTCGCAGGGCAGGGGTGGCGATTACCTTAACGGTTACCCCTTGCTGGTGCTACGGTGCCGAAACCATGGATATGGAAAAAGATACAATCAAAGCGGTTTGGGGCTTTAACGGCACCGAGCGCCCGGGTGCTGTGTATTTGGCAAGTGTGCTTGCAACCCACGCACAAAAGGGCCTGCCCGCATTCGGAATTTACGGGCAGGATGTGTGCGATGCCGACGATACCGAAATACCCGCCGATGTTAAAGAAAAGCTGCTGCGCTTCGGCAGAGCCGCGGTTGCCGCCGCAACAATGCGCGGAAAATCCTATTTGCAAATAGGCTCGGTTACAATGGGAATAGGCGGCTCGATTATAGACCCGCATTTTATGGAGGATTACCTCGGTATGCGTGTGGAATCGGTTGATGAGGTGGAAATAATCCGCCGAATGACCGAGGGCATTTATGACAGGGAAGAATATGAAAAAGCCCTTGAATGGTCGAAAAAATATTGCAGAATGGGCTTCGATAAAAACCCCGAGGCTTTGCAAAAAAACGAGGAACAAAAGCGCGAGGACTGGGAATTTACCGTTAAAATGTGCGTGATAATAAAGGACCTTATGAACGGTAACAAAAAGCTACCCAAGGGCTGCGAGGAGGAGGCGGTAGGCCATAATGCAATTGCCGCCGGCTTCCAGGGGCAGAGGCAGTGGACAGACTTTTACCCCAATTGCGATTTCCCCGAGTCACTGCTTAACACCACCTTCGATTGGAACGGCGCAAGAGAGCCTTATGTGCTTGCAACAGAAAATGATGTGCTTAACGGCATAAGTATGCTGTTTATGAAGCTGCTCACAAACCGCGCTCAGATGTTTGCCGATGTTCGCACCTGTTGGAACGGTAAATCCGTAAAACGTGTTACAGGGTATGATTTGGAGGGCCACGCAAAGGAGGCCGACGGCTTTATTCACCTGATAAATTCGGGGGCCTGCTGTCTTGATGCCAACGGTGCCGCAAAGGATGAAAACGGTAACCCCGTTATGAAGCCCTGGTATGAGGTGACCGAGGCCGATCAAAAGGCGATTATGGAAAACACCACCTGGAATTATGCCGATCTCGGCTATTTCCGCGGCGGCGGCTTCTCCTCCCGCTTTGAAACAAGGGCCGAAATGCCTGCCACAATGATAAGACTTAACCTTGTAAAGGGTCTGGGACCGGTTTTGCAAATAGCCGAGGGCTGGACCGTGAATTTACCCGAGCAGGTAAGTGATACCCTTTGGAAGCGCACCGATTATACCTGGCCCTGCACCTGGTTTACACCGAGAGCCACGGGTGAGGGTGCCTTTAAATCCGCATATGATATGATGAACAACTGGGGCGCCAACCACGGGGCTATAAGCTATGGCCATATCGGGGCGGACCTCATCACACTTTGCTCAATGCTCAGAATACCCGTTTGTATGCACAATGTACCCGAAACGGATATATTCCGTCCTGCGGCGTGGAATGCATTCGGAATGGATAAAGAGGGCGCGGATTTCAGAGCCTGCGCAAATTACGGTGCACAGTTTAAAAAGTAGCAGATATAAGCTTTTGTATAATTGAGATAACTATTATCACGTTACGGGAAAGCACCCGGGGTATAAGCATTACAATGCCTCGGATAGTTAAAGCGCTCAGGTAATTTAACAATTTAACAAAAATGCGCGGGAAGCCTAAAATCGGGCCTCCTGCGCATTTTTTGTTTTCGGTCACACCGTAAGTCTTCTTACAGAATCAGGTGATATTTTCGCTCTCCGAGCCTTTGGGAGCGGATAAGAGCCTTAATATAAAGGCGGCCGCAATAAGCCCCGCACTGCCGGGCACGGGTGACATACTTGCGGGTGAAACACGCCCGGTTTCGCGGTATTCGCCGCAATCGGCGGGGCGAACGGGCTTTTCATCGCTCCAAACCGAGGTAAGCCCCCGCACGTCCCGCTTTTTAAGCTCATAACGCATAACCCGTGCAAGTGGGCACACGCTTGTTTTGTAAATATCGGTCACGCGCAGTCTTGTGGGGTCGATTTTGTTGCCGGTGCCCATAACGCTCACAATCGGTATGCCGCGCTTTTCGGCCTCCTCGGCCAAAAAGAGCTTTGCGGTAACGTTATCCACCGCATCTATCACGGCGCCGAATTTTTCAAACGGAATTTGCGATTGAGGTGTTACAAATTCGCGGCACTCGAAAATGCGGCAATCGGGGTTAATATCGGCATATCTTTTTGCGGCAACCTCGGTTTTGAATTTTCCCACGGTGGAGCCGAGGGCTATAAGCTGGCGGTTGATATTGCTTTTTGAAACGGTATCGTTATCGTACAAATAAATGCAGCCGACCCCCGCGCGCACAAGTGCCTCGGCCGCATAGGAGCCTACACCGCCTATGCCGAAAACCGCAACCGATGATTGCGCAAGCCTGTTTAAACCGCCGGTGCCGATAAGGGCGGCGGTTCTCAAATTTTCTTCTTTTATGTTTTCCCCGTTCATACAATCACCGCTTTTCACTTGCTTAAGCTCGGATATTTAATCCCGCAGATATTTAATAAGCTGCGGTAGCTGTGCTTCAAAATTCACACCGTAGCGCGGCTCACGCCCTGCCTCGGCCGCACTGCGAACACAGCCTGATGTGAAGCTTGCGGCGGTTTGTGCGGAGGAACGCAGGCTGCGGCCGTTCATAAGGGCGGCAACCAGTGTGCTTGCGAAAATATCCCCCGTGCCGTGGTAGGTGCCGGGCACGTGCTCCGAAAACACATATTCGGTGTGTTCACCCTCAAAAACGGCGGCACCGATTTTGCGCCCGTCAAAGCACACACCGGTAAGCACCGTTTTTGCGTGTGTTTTAAAGTAAAGCCCCGAAAGCAGGGTATTAATGTACTCCTCACTGTAAGGCGGCTCGCGGTACCCGATTCCGAGCATCAGCGCCGCCTCGGTTATGTTAGGTAAAATTATATCGGCCTCGGCACAGATCTTGAGCATATATTTCGGAAAATCCTTGTCAAAGCCGCTGTAAAGCCTGCCGTTATCGCCCATAACGGGATCGGTTATAAGCAGTGTATCCTCACGGCTTATGAGCCGTGCCGCCTCAAGAGCGAGATAAATTTGCTCCTTTGAGCATAAATAGCCCGTGTACACGGCATCCACAGTAATACCCTGGTCGCTCCAATGGCGCGCAATTGCGAGCATATCGGGCGACATACTTTTAAAAACGGGTGTGCCGAAGCCGCCGGTATGGGTTGAAAGCACGGCCGTCGGTATAACCGAGGCCTCAACTCCCGCGGCCGAGATAATGGGCAGGGCAACGGTAAGAGAGCACCGCCCGAGGCAGGAAAGATCACTTATTGCCGCTATGTGCTTTTGCAAGACCGCTTCACTCCTTTTCGGGGGCAAAAATCATTCATTGGACACCTTTCGCAGTGTGCACGGCGCGCTGTGCAAATATCCCGCCCGAAAAGCACGGTTCTGTGGCAAAAATCATTTGATTTTTCGGGTGGCAGCAACCTGCGCATTTCTGTTTCAACCTTAACGGGCACCGTTGTGTCAACAAGCCCCAAGCGGTTGCAAAGACGGATAAAATGCGTATCTGTAACCACAGCGGGCTTGCCGTAAATATCTCCGCAAACAAGGTTGGCGGTTTTTCGGCCTATTCCGGGCAGCTGTGTCAGTTCTTCTACCGTATCCGGCACACGCCCACCGAGCTTTTCCGAAATAATGCGGGCAGTAGCACAAATATCCCGTGCCTTGGTTTTGTAAAGCCCGCAGGATTTTATAAGCTCCTCAACCCTCCCGGTTTCGGCGGCGGCCAAGGCCTTTGCCGTGGGAAATTCGGCAAAAAGTGCAGGGGTGACCTCGTTTACACGCTTATCGGTGCACTGCGCCGAAAGCCGCGTTGCCACAAGCAACTGAAATGCACCCTCGTAATTAAGGGAGCAGCGGGCCTCGGGGTAAAGCGCCTCAAGGCAGACTACAGCCCTTTCGGCACGCTCTTTTTTACGCATTTGCCGACTCCAGCTTCAAGTCACCCTGCTTTATGAGCCCGAGCTTGCGCATGGCCTCTGCCACGGCAAGGGTAACCGCCGCAGGAAGAATGAAATGCATAACCGCTATTTCGATTATTGTTACCGCAGGTGAAAAGCCCGCCGCAACCATACTGTCATATGCCATAAATTGACCTACAAGACCCGATGAGCCCATTCCCGAGCCTACGGGATTGCTTACCATTTTGAGAACCGCAGAAGAAACGGGACCCAAAATCGCACTTGAAATTACGGGCGGGAGCCAAAGTATGGGCTTGCGAACAAGATTCGGAACCTGAAGCATTGAGGTGCCGAGCCCCTGGGCAATAAGGCCGCCCATCTTGTTTTCACGGTAGCTTATAACGGCAAAGCCGACCATATTACAGCAGCAGCCTATTGTTGCCGCACCCGCGGCAAGGCCTGTTATTCCCATTGAAACACCGATTGCGGCGGAGGAAATGGGCAGGGTTAAAATCACACCCATCAGCACGGAAATTGCCATACCGCCGATTATCGGGCTGTTTGCCACGTTTATGTTCACAAGCTCACCGAGCCACTTCATGGCGGTCGAAATATACGGGCCCGCAAAATAGCCCACAGCCGCACCGCTTAATACACAGCAAACCGGGGTTACTATTATATCCACCTTTGTTTTGCCCGCAACCAGCGCGCCTATTTCAACCGTTACATAGGCCGCTATAAAGGCACCGAGAGGCTCACCGGGCGTGCCGATTTTAAAGGCCTCGGTTGCAATGCTCGGGAAAGCGCCTATCATACCCGAAACCGCGGCGGCAACTGCCGTAAGCGGGGCGGAGCGGAGCTTGCAGGCAACCCCCACACCAATGCCGGCACCCGTCAGTGTTTTTGCCACACTGCCTATGGCGGTAAGGTATTCGCCTATGGTATTGTCCCCCACAAGCTTACCTATCTGGCAAATAATCGTTCCGATAATGAGCGTTGAAAACAGCCCGTAGCTCATACCGGAAAGCCCGTCTATAAACAAGCGGTTAAGATATTTTTTCATAAATTCCCCTTCTTCGGATAAATGTTGTATTAATTATACCGAATTTTTTCGGGAATTACAATGTCGAATACCTAAATTTTTTTGCTCTTTATGCCGAGAAAACTTGATAATATGTACCATATCCCTCCTTGCACCGTTCTGCCGAAAAGTGGGGCAACGGCGGCCGTCAGCTTATTTTAAGCCTCAGGCGCAGCTTATCGCTTATCATTGCAATAAATTCACTGTTGGTGGGCTTCCCCCGGTCATTTTGAACGGTATAACCGAAGTAGGAATTAAGCACGTCAATATCGCCGCGATCCCATGCAACCTCAATTGCGTGGCGTATGGCGCGCTCTACACGGGAGGAGGTGGTTCCGTGGTTTTTGGCCACGGTGGGGTACAAAAGCTTTGTTACGGAATTTATTATTTCGCTGTTTTTAACCGAGAGTATAATGGCCTCACGCAGATAGTGATAGCCCTTTATGTGTGCGGGTACGCCTATTTGATGTATTATTTCGGTCACCATAAGCTCAAGCTCGGGGTCGGTAACCACATTGTCCTTTACCACAATCGGTGAAATCTCGTTTTTCCAGCCGGAAAGCCGCATTACTCTTTCGGCCATTGTATTTATGTCAAACGGCTTTAAAAAATAGTAGCTCGCACCCGCATCAAGGGTTTCCTTTTCAAGTCGCTGATTATCAAAGCTCGACATCGCCATAACCATAGGTCTTTCGTCCGAGTCAATTTTTTTCAAGCCGTCAAGCACACCCAAAATATCAAGCCGCGGCATAAAAACATCGGCCAAAATAACATCCGGCTTTTCCGTTTTTACCCGCTCAAGCAGGGCAAAGCCGTCCTTCGGGCACATTATAACATCCATACCGTAGCTTTTAAGTGCTTTTGCACAGGCGACCCCAAGCTCGGTTGTTTCTTCCGCAACAACAACTTTTAGCTTTTTTCCCATTTTTTCTTCCTCCAAAAATGTTTTAATTTACCATATATTACCACATAATTCCACAAATTTCAAGGCATAATACAAAAATAGTGTTAAAAAGTGCAAAAATAACATTATTTCGTTTTATACATTTTCTTTCGACGGCAAATTGTGACACCGCTTTGCAAAATTATATTTTTTTCGTCGGTGTGGGGTCGGAAGCAGTGAAACCCGCAAAAGCAAATGTCTTAAAAATCAAGCGGTAATTCCGGCAACATATCGGGCACTTACGTAGCCTATCATATTGCCGTAGCCCGCAAGCACCCAATCGGGCAGGCGGTTGTAGATAATAATTTCCGCACCGTCCGGGATTTTACCGATTATCGGTGATGTGATGTCGGGCAGGTAGCGCATATTCAAATTCCCTCCGCCGGTTGAGGCATAGCCTATCTCTATAGGCTGCGGCATATTAAAGGGTATTCCGAAGTATTCGGTGAGTGAAAGCACAAGATTTTCCGCAATTTCCGCTGTATTGCTTCTTATCCAATCGGCATCCTCGGGGTTATCGTGGTAGGCAAGCTCTATAAGCACACCCGGGGCCCTTGTTCGTGCCACCTCACCGAGCGAGGCTGTGGCAACCGTTTTAACCCTGTCGGGCAGGGGGTATATAAGCCGAAGATTATCGGCGGCAATATCGGCAAAGCGGCGGCCCGAGGTGCTTCCCGGGTAATAGTACACATCGGTTCCGCGCACGGTTGGTGTGCCGCCTCCTACGGCGTTTGAGTGAAGTGCCAAATGCAAATCATAATTTCCCGCGTTTGAGGCCGCTATTGAGTCTGCTGCTGTCATATCGGGTGTGTTGCGGGTAAAGCGTATGCCGCTTGCCGCAAGATACGGCTCCATAGCATCTGCAATGAGATTCATATAGTATTCCTCATTGCCGCCTCCGTAATATGGGTTGTATTCCTGTGTGGACGGACTGAGATATATATTAGGCATAATAAAAAACGCTCCTTACTTCACTATTATGAAGCAAGGGGCGCTTATGTGTATATTTATTTTTGAAAACCGGCGGCCTTTTTTCGCACTACCGATAAAAACCAGCAATAAAGGGCTTCACCGAGTTCCTGATAAACGGGGTCGCCGTCGTGCGAGCAAAGCATGGCAAAGGTTTGGCCTATTCTGCGGTCAACCTCACTCCCGCGGCGGTAGGCGAGATAATAGAATGAAAATGCGCCTGTATCCACCGAGGAGCGGTAAAGCTCACTGTCGGCCTTTTTAACCGCGGCTTTAAAGTTTTCCTGTGCAATGCCGCACAGGGCTTCGCTTTTGCACAGCTCCGAAAAGCCAACGGTTGCGGTGAACATAAGCAGTCTGCGGCGCTGATGGAGCATCTCGGCATCGTCGGCCTCGTCCGCACAGCCGATACCGTCTGCCGCCTTTAAAAATTCGCTTGCAACCGAAGCACCCCATTCGCGGGCGCCGTTAATTTCCTCACGGCTCGGTTCTGCGACATTTGCGGCTGCCGCTCTGCGCTTTTTAATTTCCAGCGAGGGCTTGTTCCCCGCTATTTTAACATCACTGTCCGAATACAAGCTTATTCACCCTCTGCGGTTTTATATTGCCTTAAGGCCTCGGCCAACTGAGCGGGGCATGAGGTGGGTCTCGGGCCGCACTTAATATCGGCAAGGCGGCTTATAACCTCGTCCACCGTCATACCGCACACAAGGCGTGAAATGCCCTGTGTGTTGCCGTTGCAGCCGCCGTCAAAGCGCACGTCCTTAACAATTCCGTCCTCAATCTCAATTAATATGGCTCTTGAGCAAACTCCCTTTGTTTTATATGAAAATTTCATCTGCTTTATTACCTCTTATTTTATCTTTCTTTAAATTTGTTACTGCGCACGGGGTGGCGAAGCTTTCGCAGAGCCTTTGCCTCTATCTGGCGAATACGCTCTCTCGTAACGTTAAACTCGGTGCCTACCTCCTCAAGTGTGTGGCACCTGCCGTCACTCAGCCCGAAGCGCAGGCGTATTACCGATTCCTCCCTTGGGGTAAGGGTTTTAAGAACACTGTCAATATCCTCATTTGTTATGGTTTTAAGTGCGGCTTCGTCGGGGGCAAGCGTGTCCTCATCGCGAATGAAATCCATAAGCTTTGAGTCCTCCTCGGGGCCTATGGGGGTTTCCATCGAAACGGGCTCCTGGGCTACACGCATTATTTCGCGCACACGCTCAACCGGCAAATCCATCTTTTCGGCAATAAGCTCCTCGCTCGGCTCAAAGCCGTTTTCGTGAAGCAACTGACTTTGCACCTTTTTAAGGCGATTTATCGTTTCAACCATATGCACGGGTATGCGAATGGTTCTTGCCTGGTCGGCTATGGCGCGGGTTATTGCCTGACGAATCCACCAGGTGGCATAGGTGGAAAATTTAAAGCCCTTTTGGTAATCAAACTTATCCACCGCCTTTATAAGACCCACATTGCCCTCCTGAATTAAATCAAGGAAATACATTCCGCGGCCGACGTATTTTTTCGCAATGCTGACCACAAGTCTCAGGTTTGCCTCGGTAAGGCGCTGCTTTGCGTACTCGTTCCCCTCCGAGATTTTAACCGCAAGCTCAATTTCTTCTTCGGAGGTAAGCAACGGCACACGGCCTATCTCCCGCAAATAAATTTTAACCGGGTCATCAAGGTTCATATTGTCAAAGCTCAAATCGTTGCTTATGGCATCAACGTCCATTTCTTCAAGCTTCAGGTCGTCGTCGGTCGGTTCCTCGTCAAAATTAAGGTCAAGTGCCTCGGGCTCGGAAAACAGCTCTTCAAGATCGTCGGGGGCGTTTTCTATATCGTCTATCGTGAGATTTTTTTCCTCCTCCTCAAAGGCCTCCTGCGCGGCGGTGTTTTTTTCTTTTAATTCCTCTGTTTTTTTATTCTTTTCCATTTTTGTTACTTTCCCTTCGATTTTTTATCGATAAGCTGCCTAAGCTCTGCCGCCCAGCCTTCAACTGTGCCGTCCGATTCCGAGCTTAAAAGCATTTCTTCTTCTAATATTACCCTTATGCAATCCTTTAATACAATTTCGGGGTTTTTGTCCGCCTTTTCGCTGTTTTGCAGTGAAACCAAATAGCCTATTTCGGCAGGCAACAGGCTTTCCGCAAAGGAGGAAACCGTGGGCTCCCCGCCGTGCTCCGTTACCGAAAGAATAATCTCGTAAATTCTTCTGTTAAGGGAGGTCAGCATTTTATCCGGCGGCAGCTGCTCGCGTGCCGCAGAGCAAAAATCCGGATTTTTCAACAGCACCGCCAGCAGTGTTTCCTCCGCCGCCGTACCCTTTACGGATTTGCGCCGCTCGGGGTTAACGTCATCCCGCGAAAAGCGCGGCCTTATAACCTCGGTAATTTCCTTTTTGCGCTGCTGCCTGTAATTCCTGCGCCGCAGCTCGTCCACCCTTGCGGTGAGTGCCGCACGTGAGACACCGTATTTTTCCGAAAGGCGCCCTATGTAAATGTCCCGCGCCATAACATCATCCGAGGCCGCAATAATTTCCGCCGCCGCCGCAAGATATTTCAGCCGCCCGTCCTCCGCATCGAGGTTTATTCCGTTCGCCGCGGTTAGCAGCTTGTATTCCATATCGCTCACGGCGCCCTCAAGCAGGGCCGCAAAGCGCTCTTTACCGTTCTTTTTAATAAATTCATCCGGATCCTTGCCGTCGGGTATTGCAACCACACGCACCGCAAGGCCCGTTTTTTCAAGTATTTCCGAGGCACGCCGTACCGCCTTTTGCCCTGCGGCATCCGCATCGAGCATAAGCACTATTTCCTTTGTGTAGCGCGAAAGCAGATTTGCCTGCTCCGCGGTAAAGGAGGTGCCCAAGGGGGCCACGGCATTTTCAAAGCCGGCCTGATGCAGGGAAATAACATCCATATTCCCCTCAACCAAGATAATTTGCTCCGAACAGACACTTTTGGCAAAGTTTATTCCGAAAAGATTTTCGCTCTTTTTGTAAACCGGTGTGTCCGAGGTGTTAACGTATTTCCCGCCCTGCTTGTCCTCCCCGGGCATTGCACGGCCGCTGAATGCGATTATATTTCCCCTTATGTTTATTATGGGGAACATAACCCGATTTCGGAAACGGTCGTAGAAGCTGCCGCGCTGACTTTTGCCTATCACATTGGCGGCAAGCATATCCGCCTCGGTGTAGCCCTTTTCCTTAAGGTGCAGGGTTAAGGCATCCCAGCTGTCGGGCGCAGCCCCCAGCCCGAAGTGCTTAATGGTTTTAAGTGTGAGCCCGCGGCCCGTAAGGTAATCAAGCGCGGGCTTTCCCCCGGGGGAAAGCAGATAGCTGTGAAAAAAGCGTGCCGTATCGCGGTTAATATCGTATATCCGCTTTTTAAGGCGCTGCATTGAATCATCGTAGCCGTCCTGCGGGAGTGTTATTCCCGAGCGCTCTGCAAGCAGCTTTACCGACTCAATGTAATCGAGATTTTCCATAAGCCCGGTAAAGGTGAAAACATCACCGCCCACACCGCAGCCGAAGCAGTAAAACGAGGCACTGTCGGGATAAACGGTAAAGGAGGGGGTCTTTTCACCGTGAAAAGGGCAGAGCCCCACAAGGGTTTTGCCGCGCCGCTTTAAATTGACGTATTGGCCTATGGTGGCTTCAATATCGTTTCTGTATTTAATTTCGTTTATAATATCCTCGGGTATCACGCTGCCGCCTCCCTTGCGAAAAAAATGTTTTTTTAAATTTTCCAGGCCTTCGGAATGTAAATATCGGAAAACACCGTAACGGCATAGTGGTCGGTCATTCCCGCAATATAATCGGTAACGGCACGCTCCACGCCCTCGGTCTCTGCCGTTTTAATGTATTCGGCAGGCATTTTTTCGGGGTGGGCCGAAAAATGCTTTATAAGTCCCTCAACAATTCCCGAAACCTTTGTTTCCTCGGATTTTGCAACCGGATTTTTGTAAACACTCTCAAAAAGAAATTCGTGCAGCATATTATAGCATTTTTCGGTGCAACTGTCCATTTTAAGGGCATCGGCACCGCTTTTTACAAGCGAAACAACAAGGGTGTTTATTCTTTGACTTTTGGTTGTGCCGAGAACCTCGGTTATCTCACGCGGTATGTCGGCAGGGGAGATGACCCCCGCGCGTACCGCATCGTCAATATCGTGATTTATGTAGGCTATTCTGTCCGCCGTGCGAACTATTCTGCCTTCGGCGGTGTGTGCCTCCTCACCGCGGGTGTGGTGCAAAATGCCATCAAGCACCTCGGCCGTGAGGTTGAGCCCCGCACCGTTTTTTTCTATTTTTTCACACACCCTCACGCTCTGTTCGTAATGTGTAAATTCGGTGTGGGTAAGCTCCTGCAAGGCGCGCTCACCCGCGTGACCGAACGGCGTGTGCCCCAAATCGTGGCCTAAGGCTATAGCCTCGGTCAAATCCTCGTTAAGCCGCAGGGCGCGCGCTATTGTTCGCGCAATTTGCGATACCTCAAGCGTGTGTGTAAGCCGCGTTCTGTAATGGTCGGATTCGGGCGATAAAAACACCTGTGTTTTGTGCTTTAAGCGCCTGAAGGCCTTGCAGTGAATAATGCGGTCACGGTCGCGCTGGTAGCAGGTGCGCATTTCGCACTCGGGCTCTGGCCGCCGCCTTCCCGCCGAGGCTGTGCTGAAAGCCGCCTTATCGCACAAAATAAGGTGCTCATTTTGTTCACTGATTTCTCTTACATTCACTGTACATTCGCCCCTCTGCTTATTATATTAGACAGAAATGTGCAAAAACCTTTATTTTTTTAAACTTTTTTTAAATTTCAGCCGAGTGTTACCGCGCCGTCACCGTCAAGCGGAATTTTTTCGCCCGTGATTTTTGCCTGCGGCTTGTAAAGGCATTTTAAAAAGTCCTTATCCCGCGCTAATATCTCGCGTATATCACGCTTAAGCTGACCGCCGTAGGGGTTAAGGTCGGCCGAAGCTCCCGCGGCTTCAATGCCGAGCGCACGCGCCGCGTAAACCGCGCGGTAAAGGTGATATTTTTGGCTTACAATTATAACGCTTTCGGCTCCGAAAATGTTTTTCGCGCGCCACATACTGTCATAGGTGGAAAAGCCGGCGTGGTCAAGAAAAATATCCTCGGGCATTACTCCGCGCTCAACGGCGAATGCGCGCATTACATTTACCTCGTCATAGTCCTCTCTGCCGTGGTCACCGCTCATAATTATTTTTTCCGCCGCGCCGCTTTCATAAAGCTTAATGCCCGTAAGCAGCCTGTCGCGCAGCATGGGCGTGGGCTCACCGTTTCTTACACCGGCTCCCAAAACTATAATGCAATCGGCCTTGCTTTCGCTGTTAAAGCTGTCGGCCGTGAAAATGCCGTCCCCTGTGGATTTCACAACATAAAGCTGCGGCCCTAACACCGCCGCCGCAAGAATAAGTGCCAATGTCGGCAATATTACAATTAAATTCCTTGCTTTGCGCTTCATTCCGCTTTCATCGGCCTTTCCTCGGTTTTAATTTCCTCGGCCGCAATGCGCGCGCCGAAGCTTTCCCTCAGCTTTTCGAGAAAACCGTTTTTTTCGGTTTCCCGCAAGAAAAATTCGTATTTTACCCTTTCGGTGTATTCGGTGCTTTCCTCGGCACCGCCGAAATCGGCAATCAGCCGGGAAAGCCGCTCTGCCTCGGCATAATCGCAGGTGCAGGAAAAAACCGTGCCGCTTGTCATAACGGCGCGCTCGGCCTTATCCGCCGCGGCCGAGGCCGCCTTTGCGTAGGCACGCACAAGCCCGCCCGTGCCGAGCAGCACCCCGCCGAAATATCTTGTAACAACAATGCAAACGTTTGCAAGCCCCGCACCGTCAATTGCCGAAAGAATGGGCTTTCCCGCGGTACCGTGGGGCTCGCCGTCATCTGAAAAACGGCGCAAGGCACCCGCTTCAACCGAGTAGGCATAGCAATTGTGCCGCGCCTCTCGGTGCTGTGCTTTAACAGAGCTTATAAATTCGGCGGCCTCCCGCTCTGTTTCACAGTGCGCGAGATTTGCTATAAACCGCGAACGCTTTTCGGTGTGTTCGGCAAGGGAATTGCCCAAAGCCGTAGTATAGCCCTCCGTGAGGCCCACCTCCCGATAATATTAATTATGTTTACAGGTTTTGCCGATAGTTTGCTGTGCGGCTGTAAGCCGCTGTCAGCAGGTGACCGAGCTTTGCACAAGAGAGCCTTATTAGTTTGTGCTTCCTTGCCTCCATCTGATGAGGGAGGTGGATTTGCCGTAAGGCAAAGACGGAGGGA
>CAZKUO010000035.1:0-18559 GCA_964555975.1 uncultured Ruminococcus sp.
TTTTCAGACATCAATGAAAAGCACCTAAACAAGCCAAAGCAATTGTGCAAACGGTTTTTGTTAAGGCGGATGAGATTTTTCCTGTCTTGTGCAAACCTTTGAAAAGAAACGGTTGGGCGCTCGAAAACGGAAAAGAATATTTGTTACCGTATGGCGGGGGCTTGCTCCCGCCGTTTTGTTTACAACAGGGCTTTCGTTTGTGCAAGCCTCTTGCCTCCATTTACACAAGGGAGCCTTATTTTTCGCTTTGCGACATTTTCCCCGCACCGCGGGGACATCTGCCCTAAAGGCTTGGGGCTGTTATCTACCGTTTTTGCGCTTAGCGGAGAGTACATTGAGCAATATATAAATGCTTAAAAGCACTACAACCGAAGCTATGAGCACGGTGTACATTGCCGCAATGGATACGGAATTATCGAAGAAATACAGCTTACAGTCGAGGGATTCTTTAATTCCGCCTATAATCTGAGCGGGCACACCGCAGGCCTCAAGCTCGGCAAGTGCGCCGCGCATTGCGTGATTGCGAACAAGCGAGGTGCCGTAGGTTCCGGGTAAGCAGGAAATTACCCTTTGCAGGCCTTCACCGAAGGAGGAAATAGGCATATAGGCGCCGCAGATGAAGCCATAGCCCGAGCTTATAACCGTGCCTACGGCGGAAATTTGCCCCTGAGAGCTTAAAAAGAAGTTTATAACCGAGGAAAGCGCATTGCCGAAAAGCACCAAAAGGGTTACATCGAGTATGAGAAGAAAAACATCGCTGACTGTCATATACCAACCGACTGCGGCAACGTAAATCAGGCAAATTACACCCGCGGCATAGCAAATTATCAGGGTGCTTATAAGATTTGCAAGATAGTAGGAAAGGGAGAGAACGGAGGGCTGCACGGGGGAAACGGTCATATCCTTAATCGCGCCGCTCACCTTATCCTGTACCATAAGCATATTTGAGCAAAAGGCAACCGTAACACAGGAAACCGCCAAAATGGAGGAAATAAGCTCGCCGCCTACAAAACCGTTTACAAGCTTATCGGGCAGGGTAAAGCCCGAGGGCATAGAGGATAAAAAGCTTTCACGATACACCTTACCCAAAAACGTGCCGTAAAGCACAAGTAAAATTGCCGGGGTTATGAGAGAGGTGAAAAACATTCCCTTATCCTTAAAAAACAGCTTAACATTGCGCTTTATAAGTATTAAAACGGTATTCATTTCTCGTTACCTCCAAGCTTTTTACCCGTAACCGCAAGAAAAACATCGTCCATTTTGCCCTTGGTTATTTCATAATCGGCAAATATTTCGGGGTGGGTTACAATAAGCTCTGTTGCGGCTTTTGTGTTGGGAACGGTTATGCGGCAGGCATCCTTGATTTTTTCGTATTTTATGCCGAGAGCCGCCACATCGCTCTCATTTGCACCGTAAAGCGTTATGTAGTCACCCGTATAGGTGTTTTTTAAGGTCAGCGGAGTACCCTCGGCGGAGATTTTTCCTCCATCGAGAATTATAACATAGTCGGCCTCGGCAGCCTCCTCCATATAGTGGGTTGTGAGGAAAACCGTCATACCCTCGCTTCGGCGTAAATCGGAAATCACACTCCAAAGGGTTTTGCGGGTTTGCGGGTCAAGTCCTGTTGTGGGCTCATCCAAAATTAAAATTTTGGGACTATGCAGCAGTGCACGCGCTACATCAATCCGCCTGCGCTGACCGCCCGAAAGCTTGCCCACGGTGCGGCCGAGCAGCTCCTTAAAATCAAGCAAATCGGCAAGATAAGCCATGCGTGCTTCAAATTCTTTGCCGGTGATTCCGTAAAGCGCCGCACGGCTTTGCAAATTATCCCTGACTGAAAGGGCAGAATCAAGCACAGAGCCCTGAAAAACAACGCCGAGCTCTTTTTTAATGCTCTGCCTGTTATGATCCAAATCAAAGCCGTCGATAATAATTTTGCCGCTGTCCTTAAAAAGTTGACCGCACATAATGTTAATTGTGGTTGATTTTCCCGCGCCGTTCACCCCCCAAAAAGGCAAACAGCTCACCGCGCTTTACGCAAAAGCTTAAGTTATCAACCGCCTTGATTTCACCGAAGCTTTTACTTAAATTTGCGATTTCAATAATATTTTCCATTTTCAAAGCCCCCGGTTCGTCAGCGTATTTTCATATTTACATTTCAGCCCACGGTACATATCCGTGAGTGATTGACTGCAAAGCTCCTCGCTCCAGTCAAAATAACCTGTGGCAAGCATTGTGGCAATACCGTGAACATATGCCCACATTTCAAGGAAAAACAACATGGCACTTTCCCTTGGTATGCTTACCTGCTTGCAAATCAGGTCCAAAAGCATTTCGGTTTCCGGGGCGGCGGTTGCCTTTTCTTCTTCGGTTCTGTCACGCATAAACAGCAGCTTAAAAAGCTCCTTTTCCTCCCGCGCGAAGCGAATATATGCCATTCCGCTTGCCTTGTAGGGGGGGTACTTGCCGCTCGCCATATCCTCATCAAGGTAGCTTCGGTATAGATTGTTTGCTGCCTCGATTATGCCGCTTTGCACATCTGCCATATTTTCAAAATAGCCGAAAATCGGCTGCGATGAGGTTCCGAGCTTGTTGCCAAGTGCCCGTGCAGAAACGGCACCAAAACCCTTTTCACGTGTTAAGTCAAGCGCGGCCTCCAAAATTTGTTCCTTTGTAAATAAAAATTTCCTCGGCATTTTCCCACTCCGTTTAAATAACTTTTGTAATATTACAACTGTATTTTTATTATACCCGTTAAACCGCCGCTTGTCAACGGTGAATTTTAAGGCAAAAAGAAGAGCCCGCCTTTAAAAAAGCGGGCTCCTGTGAAAAATTATTTATTTCCGCAATGGCAGCTTTCAAAAAGCTTTTCTATGCGCAGAGTCTTTTCGGCATCGCTTTTTACAAAGCCGAGTGCTTTGCAAAGTCTTTCGGTTTCGGTACCGCTGTAATAAGCATCGGTTATGCTGCGCTCTGCGGCAAGGTGAAGTGTACTGCGGAGTATGCCGTCGGTAAGGGATAAATCCTCTGTTACGATTTTATAAACGGTGATTGCTTCTTCTGTCAGGGTGTATAGTGAGTAGCCGAGAACCGCCTCACCGCTTCGAGCCTCAAGGCAGCCGCAATCGGCAGCACAGGTCAGTCCGTTTTCTTTCCACAGGCGGAAAATTTTTTCTTTATCAGATAGGGGAGAGAGTGTAATCATTTTTATTATTCCTCCTCAGTTAAAGCTCTGTTGCACTTGATCGTGAAATTGCGTTTAATCGCCGCATTTCGCGCTCGTTTAGCTCACGCCACTTGCCCTGTGGAAGCATACCGAGCTTAACGCCCGCAATTTCGGTGCGCTTTAAGCGAATAACCTCAAGACCTACCGCTTCGCACATACGCCTGATTTGGCGGTTTCTGCCCTCGTTAAGTATAAAAATAAGCACGGTTCGGTCGGTTTTACGTTCGGCAACGAAGCAATCGCAGGGGAGTGTGGTTTTGCCGTCAAGCGGTATGCCGGTGCACATTTTAACAAGCTGTTCATCGGAAACCGAGCCCTTAACGGTTACTCTGTAGGTTTTGTTGACGTGGGAGGAGGGGTGAGTAAGCCTGTTGGCAAATTCACCGTCATCCGTTAAAAGCAAAAGCCCCTCGGAATCCTTATCAAGCCTGCCCACGGGGAAAAGCCTGTGACCCGCAATATTCACAAGGTCGCAGGCGGTTTTGCGGCCGAGCTCATCCTTAGCGGTTGTAACGTAGCCGCGCGGCTTATTAAGCATAATATAAACCTTTTCGGTAACAGGTACAACGTTTTTGCCCTGAACCGTAATTTTATCACGCACCGGGTCGATTTTACAGCCTATAACCGCAACGCGACCGTTTACGCGCACCTTTCCGTTTTCAATAAGCTCCTCGGCCTTACGGCGGGAGGCTATGCCGCATTCGGCAAGGTGCTTTTGCAGTCTTATTTTATTATCCTTCATTTTTATAACTCCTAAATGCTTAAAAAAATGTATTTAAAATTATCCGCAATTACAGCGGCGGGGGATATTTCAGCCTGTGCCGCCGCAATATCGCAGGGTGAAGTAAGGCAGTCGGTTGCAATGAGCCTGTCACCCAAAAAATATTCGGCGGTACCGAGCTTTTCGCCCGAAGCTATCGGAGCGTAAACAAAGCACGGTAAATGTATTTTACAGCTTATGCTTTCGGTGTCAAGTGTATTAAAGCTGTGCGGCTCAACGGCAATTTCCAGTGCTTCGTCGTTTGCAGCGCCGATTACGGGGAGCACACAGGCCGAAATTTGAGGGCTGTAAACGGTTTGCTTAATTTCCTTAAGACCGTAATTAAGCAGTGCGGTGTGGTCGGCCCAGTCGTTTGGGTCGTTAAGGGTAACGGCAATTGCAAGCTTTCCGTTTTGCCGTGCGGCCGAAACCAGGCATCGCCCCGATTTTTTTGTGTAGCCGGTTTTCACACCGATTGCACCATCGAAAAGCGATAAAAGCTTGTTGTGGTTGGTAAGGCTTCTTTTATAGGGTGGGTTGCCGTAGCACAGTGTTGCCGATTTTGATGCGGCGGCCACGGCAAAGCTTTCGTTTTTTAAGGCACAGGCCGCCAAAAGCGCAAGCTCACGTGCGGTTGTAAAGTGCCCGTCGGCATCAAGCCCCGAGGGTGTCACAAACCGCGTGCTTTTAAGCCCAAGCTCGGCGGCACGGGCATTCATAAGCTCTGCAAATTCGGCTGTGCCGCCCGCAATCGCAAAGGCAGTTACATTTGCCGCATCGTTACCCGAGGCCAAAAGCATACCGTAAAGTAAATCGTGAAAGGTAACCCGGTCACCTGCAAGCAGGCCCATTGAGGAGCCCTCAACCCGCAGCATTTCTTCGGTTACGGTGATTTCCTCTGAAAGGTCACACATTTCGCAGAGCAACAGCGCCGTCATAATTTTTGTTGTGCTGGCCATTGGCAGCTTTTCATCGGCATTTTGCGCGAAAATCAGCTCACCTGTATCACCGTTTATAACCGCGGCGGCCTTGGCCGAGGTGGAAACGGCGCACACGGGGAGTGAAAGCACTGCCACAAGCAAAATAAGCGAAAAAAAGTATTTCATACAAGGCTCACCCCGTAATCAGCATATTACGGGGTGAAAGGGTTTATTACTCATCTGTATTCTTTTTTTGCTTATCCTTTGAAAAGAGCTCCTTTGCGCGCTCTAAAACCTCGGGCGCCATTGCAAGGGCCTTTTCGGCCGTGCCGAGCTCATTGTAAACCGGCATCATTTTTACGCTGTCACCGTTCACGGCAATAAAAGCAACGGGGGAAATGGTAACCCCTGCGCCGCCACCGCCGCCGAAAAGCTCGGACTGGTGCTTGCTCGGGAAATCACTGCCGCCTGTTGCAAGCCCGAAGGAAACCCGTGACACGGGCAGCAGTGTAACCTCGCCCACGGTAATCGGGTCACCGATTATGGTGTTTGCATCCACCATTGCCCTAAGCTTATCCATAGTAGTGTCCATAATGGCTTTAATGCTGTTTTCGCTCATAATTCATTCCTCGTTTTAAATTTTTTGTATTCGTTAAAGGCGGCGACTGCCGCAATAAAAATGTGTATCGGTGCAAGGCTTATTACGCCCGAGGCCGAAAGCTCGGATTCGGTTGCGTTAAAATCCGAACGCAGGCTTACCTGCTTGAATTTAACGGTTGTGCAGTCCTCCAAAAGGGCAATCACCGGGTAAACTGCCGCACACACGGTGCCGTAGGAAACGGCGGTTTTTGCGGCATTTTCGGTTGCCACACGTATATCAAGCACAAGACGGTGGATTTTTACCCGCCGCAGTACACGCTTTGTTTTTAAAAGCAGGGCTTTAAAAAAAGCGAAAAGCTCGGAAACCGCTCCGCTAAAGCCCAGTCTGTCGTAAAGGCGGCGAAAGGTACTTTTTGATTTTTCTTTTACAGGGGGCTTTTTTTCGGTGCTTTCCGTAGTGCTTTTTTTCTTATGCTTATTTTTTGTGCTGTCGTAAAGCTTTATTCCCGCAAAGCGAAGAATAATGAAAAGCCTGTCCGAATAACGGATTTCAAGGCTCAGGGGTAAAAACAGCAGCAATGCAAGCAACAGCAAAACGGCGGCAACAACAATTAAGGCTGTCAAACGGTCACACTCCCGAAACAATTATCTGTTTAAAGGGCTATGTTTATTCACCCTCGTTGCTTTCAATCGGAATTTGCTCGGCAACACTGCTTTCCGCGTTTTCGTTTTTCGGCAGGGGCGGCAGCTCGGATAAATCGCTTATCTCAAAGCAACGCAAAAAATCCTTTGTTGTTCCGTAAAGCAGCGGCCTGCCGGGCAATTCAAGCCGGCCGCGCTCCTCAACAAGACCCTTTTCCGCAAGGGTGGCAACAACACCCGAGCAATCCACACCGCGCACCTGCTCAATAAAGGCTTTTGTTACGGGCTGATTGTAGGCCACAACCGCCAAAACCTCAAGTGCCGCATTTGAAAGGGGAGTGCGGCGGCGCAAATCAAGCATTTTTTTAATCTGCTCGGCATATTCCGCGCGGGTTGCAAGCTGATAGGTGTTATCAAGCCGCAAAAGCGTAAGCCCGCTTTTTTGCTCGGCAAGCTTTTTTTCAAGTGCATCCATTACTTTTATTGCTTTTTCGGGCTCAATATCGAAAACCTGTGAAAAGCGTTCTATGCTCAAAGGCTCTCCCGCCGAAAAGAGCACCGCCTCAAAGGCGGAGGTGAGCTCATTAACTGTCATTTGCGTTTATGCTCCTTAATAAGTGTTATGTCCGCATTCTCGGCATCACCCTCAATTTTAATGCGGTTTGCACGGCAAAGCTCCAAAACCGCCAAAAAGGTGGCAACAAGCTCCGAGCGGCTACCTGCCGATTTATAAAGCGCGGTGAGCTTTTCGGTTTTACCCGACCATAGGCGGCGCATTACGAAAACAATCTTGGTTGAAACCGCAAAAATCTTTTTGGCAACGATTTTTTTAAAGGGTGCGGTTGAGGGCGGCAATCTGCGACGGCCTCTGCCCACGGCCGAAAGATATGAAAGATACATAACCTCAGGTGAATGGGTAAGCTCATAACGGTTGTCCGGCTCAAGTGCGGCAGGACGCCTTACGAATTTATCAAAGCCACCCTGCATAAGGGAAAGCTTTGCGGCCATTTGCTTGCAGGTCATATATTCAATCAGCTCGCCGGTAAGCTCCTCTTTAAGGCGTGCAACCTCCTCATGGCGCGGCAAAAGGCTCACCGTTTTAATGTAAAGCAGCCGTGCGGCCATTTCCAAAAATTCGCTTTTAATTTCCATTTCCTCATTGCGGAAAAGCTCAAGCTGCTCCAAATACTGGTCAATGAGCAGTGAAAGGCGAATATCGTAAATATTAAGCTTGTTTCGGGCTATAAGCTGCAAAAGCAGATCAAGCGGGCCCTCAAAGCCTTCGATTTTGTATGACGGTGTATATTCCATGGTTTTACAGTAAAAATTTGAACGGGAGTGTGGCAAGACTGTTTAAGAAGCTCATAAGCCCGCCGCTTAAAAAGCCGAGCGGCTTATCAAGTGCACCGACCCATATAAGCAGGAGCAGGCCGTAAAATATATAACGTTCATAGCGCATAAGCTTGTAATAGTATTTGTCCGGCAGGAGGGCTGAAAGCAGGCGTGAGCCGTCAAGCGGGGGGATGGGAATAAGGTTAAAAACCGCAAGCGAGGCGTTTATACCCGCTATGTAATAAAAGAAAAAGAAAACATAAAGTGCTATTCCCGAGCTTACGAAAAAATAAACGGTGTTTGCAAGCAACAGGGCAATAAAAGCAACGATTATGTTGGAAACGGGCCCCGCAAGGGCGGTAATCGCCATATCGCGCTTGGGGTGCTTGAAATAATAGGCATTAACCCCCACAGGCTTTGCCCAACCGAAGCCGATAAGCAAAATACAGGCCGCGCCTATATAATCAATATGAGCTAACGGGTTAAGGGTGAGCCTGCCCTGATTGCGGGGGGTAGGGTCACCGAGCCTTGAAGCAACAAGGCCGTGCGCAAATTCGTGAATGGGCAGTGTGAGAAATATTACCACAAGTGAGGAAAGAATATAAGCCACGGCACCGCTTATGTCGGTGATTTGGCCGGATAAAAGTTCATTAATCAAGCAATACAGCTCCGTTCCGTTATTACAGATAAAATAATTATATAACAAATTCACCGTAAATACAAGATTTTTTTACAGCTTGCCGATATTTCGTTATAAGGGCATATTAAGATTGACATTTCTTTAACAATGTCTTATAATTAAGCTGTCAAAGCTTGTCGTATTTTGAAAAGCGGCGCTATATCAATATTGAAATAACGCTATGCAAAACAGATATTTACAAGCAGGTGCAAAATATGTTATAATAAGCAGAAAACTGTAAAACGGAAGGTGCATTATGAACAAAATATCAATTATCGGAACAGGAAGCGTGGGCTCAACCATAGCTTACACACTCACGGTAACGGGCATTGCCTCGGAAATAGTGATGATCGACATTAACAACGAAAAAGCGTTGGGTGAGGCACTTGATATTCGTCAGGGAACACCCTTTTGCGGTGCCTGCTCGATTTATGCCGGCGATTACCGCGATGCAGCCGGGTCGGACATTGTAATTCTTACCTCCGGCATTGCAAGAAAGCCGGGTCAAACCCGCCTTGAGCTTGCACAGACGAATGTAAACATAACCAAATCAATAATTCCGGAAATCACGAAATACGCCCCCGATGCTTTCTACATTATCGTAAGCAATCCGGTTGATATTCTTACATACACCTTCCACAAGCTTTCGGGTGTGCCCGAGAACCGTATAATCGGCTCCGGAACAATACTCGATACCGCGCGCCTGCGCTCAAGACTTTCGGAGTATTACAACATAAATCAAAGCAATGTTCATGCGTATGTTTTCGGTGAGCACGGTGACTCTTCTTTCATTCCGTGGTCGGTTGCCAACATTTCAAATGTGCCGATTAAGGACTGCAAGAGGCTTATAACCACCCCCGGCATTGCCACGCCCGATCTTGATTTCAATGAGGTTGAGCAGTATGTTCGCAAGTCGGGCGCACGTGTTATTGCACGCAAGGGTGCAACCTTTTACGCTGTTTCGGTTTCGGTATGTCATATTTGCAAATGTCTTCTTGCGGGTATTGATACCACAATGACCGTTTCCACAATGATGCACGGTGAATACGGAATTGACGACGTTGCGCTTAGCACACTCAATATGGTCGGTCACGACGGTGTGAGAGGCAAGGTTAATGTTCCCCTTACCGAAAACGAAACCGAATTGCTCAGAAAGAGTGCTGAAACGCTTAAATCCGTTATCGGAAGTCTGGATATTTAAGGAAAAGGGGATAACGCTGTGGAATACCGTATAGAACATGATTCGATGGGCGAAATGAAGGTTCCCGCCGACAGACTGTGGGCGGCGCAGACCCAAAGAAGCCATGAAAACTTTGAAATAGGTGTGGATATTGAAACCATGCCGAGGGAAATAACCCACGCATTCGGAATACTCAAAAAGGCTGCGGCTATGGCCAATGCCGAGCTTAAGCCCGAAAAAATGACCGCACAAAAGCTTGAAGCGATTTCAAAGGCCTGTGATGAGGTAATCTCGGGTGAGCTTAACGGCCATTTTCCGCTTGTCGTTTGGCAGACCGGCTCGGGTACACAGTCCAATATGAATGCAAACGAGGTTATTGCAAACCGCGCCAATCAAATTGCGGGGGAAAAGCTTTGCCACCCGAATGATGATATTAATATGAGCCAGTCCTCTAACGATACCTTCCCGACTGCTATGCACATTTCGGCGGTAATTGCAATTGAGGATAAGCTTATTCCCGCGATTGAGCTTTTAGTTGCAACTTTTAAGCGCTTGGAGGCTGAAAATGAGGGCATTGTTAAATCCGGAAGAACTCATTTGCAGGATGCAACCCCCATTAAGTTCAGTCAGGAAATTTCGGGCTGGAGAGCAAGCCTTGAGCGCGACCTTGAGCTTTTAAAGCTTGCGGTAAAGCCGCTTCACGAGCTGGCACTCGGCGGCACTGCTGTAGGCACGGGGCTTAATGCACCCAAGGGCTTTTCTGAGCTTGTTGCCGCAAAGGTTGCCGAACTTACGGGCAAGGCCTTTGTAACTGCCGAAAACAAATTCCACGCATTAACCTCAAAGGATGAGCTTGTTTTTGCGCACGGCGCAATAAAGGCTACCGCTGCCGATATGATGAAAATTGCAAACGACGTGCGTTGGCTGGCATCCGGCCCGCGTGACGGATTGGGTGAAATTTTCATTCCCGAAAACGAGCCCGGTTCTTCAATAATGCCCGGCAAGGTAAACCCGACCCAGTGCGAGGCCGTTACAATGGTTGCGGTTCAGGTAATGGGTAACGATGTGGCCGTGGGAATGGCGGCCTCACAGGGTAATTTCGAGCTTAATGTGTTTATGCCGGTTGCGGCCTATAACTTCCTGCAATCCGCACGCCTGCTTGCGGAAGCGATTGTTTCCTTTAATAACAAGTGTGCCGTGGGCATTACCGCAAACAAAGAAAAAATGCACCACAATCTGCATAATTCGCTTATGCTGGTTACGGCGCTTAACCCCTATATCGGCTACGAAAATGCGGCAAAAACCGTCAAAAAGGCTTTTAAGGATAATATTTCTCTGAAAGAGGCCTGTGTTGAGCTTGGATTTTTAACCGCCGAAAAATTCGATGAGGTTTTCCATCCCGAGCAGATGGTTTGATAACAGCTAAGGAGGCACATAATGAAGGTAAGCTATTTTCCGGGCTGTACCTTACGTACTAAGGCAAAACAGCTTGATTTATACGCACGCAGAAGTGCCGAGGCTCTGGGCGTTGAGCTGTGCGAGCTTGAAAATTGGCAGTGCTGCGGCGGCGTTTTCATAAGCAATAACGACGAGATTGCTTCAAAGCTTTCTTCGGTTCGGGCGCTTATTGCCGCTAAGGAGGAAAACAGACCGCTTGTTACGGTCTGTTCTGCCTGTCACAATGTAATTAAACAAACCAATCATCAAATAGCAACAGATGAGAGCTTTAAAAACCGCGCCAATTTATACTTGGCACAGGATAAGGAAAAGCATGATGAGTATAACGGCGAAGCAAGGGTAATGCACTTTTTTGAGCTTTTGCGTGATGAAATAGGCTTTGATAAAATTAAAGAAAAGGTTGTAAATCCCTTAACGGGCAGAAAAATTGCGGCTTATTACGGCTGCCTGCTCCTGCGCCCGGGCAAGGTTATGGCATTTGATGACCCCGAAAATCCCGCTGTTATGGAGGATTTTATAAGGGCGCTCGGTGCGGAGCCCGTGATTTACCCTTACAGAAACGAGTGCTGCGGCGGCTATGTTGCGCTTGAGGACCCCGAAAGTGCAAAGCGCAAGAGCAACCGTGTTACAGACAGTGCAAAAAGCCACGGTGCCGAAATGGCGGTTACGGCCTGCCCACTATGCCGCTACAATTTAATTCAAAACGGCAGCGAAATACCGATTGTATATTTCACCGAGCTTTTGGCCGAGGCCTTGGGTGTAAAGGAGGATACAAATGCTTAACAAAAAAGAGCTTTTAAAGGAGCAAATTATAAGGGCAAGCGGTGTTAATCCCCTTAAGTGTATGCGTTGCGGAAAATGCTCTGCAACCTGCCCCTCTTATGATGAAATGGAATATCATCCGCACCAGTTTGTTTATATGGTGGAAAAGGGCGATATTGAAACCCTTATGAAATCCGAATCGGTTTACAAATGCCTTTCCTGCTTTGCTTGTGTAGAGCGCTGTCCGCGCGGTGTGGAGCCGGCTAAAATCATTGAGGCAGTGCGCCTTGAAGCAATCAGAAGCAAGGGTAACAACCATATGACCGCAAACGATATTCCCGAAAAAATCAACGATGAAATTCCTCAGCAGGCGCTTATGAGCGCAATGCGCAAATATTCAAAATAGAAAGGAGAAGATAACTTATGCAAAGAATAGGTGTATTTGTATGTCACTGCGGCACCAACATTGCGGGCACCGTTGATGTTAAGGCGGTGGCCGAAGCTTTAAAATCGGAGCAGGGAGTTGTTTTCTCTACCGATTACCAATATATGTGCTCACAGGCGGGGCAGGATATAATTAAAAATGCAATTGCCGAGCATAAGCTCACGGGCATTGTGGTTTGCTCCTGCTCACCGCGTATGCATGAGGCAACCTTCCGCAAAACGGCGGCTGCCGCAGGGCTTAACCCCTATATGGTGGAAATAGCCAACATTCGCGAGCAGTGCTCTTGGGTGCATAAGGAAATGCCTATAGGCACCGAAAAGGCGATTATTCTTGCAAAGGCGGCTGTTGCAAAGGTTAACCTTAACGCACCGCTCACACCCGGTGAGAGCCCCGTTACAAAGCGTGCCTTGGTTATAGGCGGCGGTATTGCCGGTATTCAAACCGCGCTTGATATTGCCGATGCGGGCTTCCCTGTGGATATTGTTGAAACAAAGCCGACCATAGGCGGCAAAATGGCTCAGCTTGATAAGACCTTCCCGACGCTTGACTGCGCTGCCTGCATTTTAACCCCGAAAATGGTTGATGTTGCACAAAATGAAAAAATCCGCGTCTTCTCATATTCAGAGGTTACAGCGGTTGACGGCTTTGTGGGCAACTTTGAGGTAACAATTAAGAAGCGCGCACGCTATGTTAACGAGGATCTCTGTACGGGCTGTGGTGCCTGTACAGAAAAATGTCCCCAAAAGAAGGTTCCGAACGAGTTTAACCTCGGGATGGATAACCGCACGGCCATTTACATTCCGTTTGCACAGGCAGTGCCGAAGGTTGCCACAATTGACCCGAATTACTGCACAAAGCTTAAAACGGGTAAGTGCGGAGTGTGCTCAATGGTTTGCACGGCAGGCGCCATAGATTATACCGCGAAGGACGAATTTGTTAAGGAAAGGTACGGTGCAATTGTTGTTGCAACCGGCTTTAACCCCATTTCAATGGATAAATTCGATGAATTTGCTTACTCACAGTCAAAGGATGTTATAACCTCACTGGAGCTTGAGCGCCTGATGAACGCGGCAGGCCCCACGGGAGGTACACTTTTGCGCCCCTCCGATAATGAGCATCCCCACACGATTGTTTTCGTTCAGTGTGTAGGCTCACGCTGTGAAGCCTGTGCGGAAAAGGGTAAGGAGTATTGCTCTAAAATCTGCTGTATGTACACTGCAAAGCACGCAATGCTTATTAGGGATAAATACCCCGATACCGAGGTTTACGTGTTCTATATTGATGTTCGCACACCCGGCAAGAACTTTGATGAGTTTTACCGCCGTGCCGTTGAGGAGTACGGTGTTCACTACATAAAGGGTATGGTAGGTAAGGTTTCTCCCGAAAACGGTAAGCTTAAGGTCCGGGGCTCAGACTTGATTTACGGCAAGCAGATACATATTGATGCCGATTTGGTGGTTTTGGCCGCCGCAATCGAGCCGGATAAATCAGCCCGCCCCTTGGCAACAATGCTTACCGCAAGTATGGATACAAACGATTTCTTCACCGAGGCTCACCCGAAGCTCCGCCCTGTTGAAAGTCCAACGGCCGGTGTGTTCCTCTCGGGTGCTTGCCAAGGCCCTAAGGATATTCCCGAAACGGTAGCCCAAGCGGGGGCGGCCGCCTCAAAGGTAATAGGCCTTTTGTGTAAGGATAAGCTTACGGGTAACCCCTGCGTTGCACACTCAAACGAAATGATGTGTAACGGCTGCTCAACCTGTGAAAAGGTTTGCCCTTACGGTGCAATTTCTTATATCGATAAGGAATTCAGAATGCCCGACCGCACCACAAAGGTTCGCCGTGTGGCTACGGTTAACGAGGCAGTCTGCCAGGGCTGCGGCGCCTGCACTGTTGCGTGTATGTCCGGCGCTATGGACCTTAAGGGCTTTACCAATAAGCAAATTTCCGCGGAGGTGGATGCAATATGCAAGTAAATGAATATAAACCGCTTATAGTGGCATTTTGCTGTAACTGGTGTTCCTATGCGGGGGCCGACCTTGCGGGAAACAACAGGCTGAATTACCCGGCCGATGTTAAAATTATTCGCGTGCCCTGCTCATGCCGAGTAAACCCGATGTTTGTGTTGCGTGCATTTCAGCGCGGTGCAGACGGGGTTATTCTTTGCGGCTGTCACCCGGGGGATTGCCATTACACCACAGGTAACTACTATACCCGCCGCCGTATGGCTCTGCTTTTCTCAATGCTCGATTATTTGGGTATTGAAAAGGAACGCACCCGTGTTGAGTGGGTTTCGGCGGCCGAGGGTGCCAAGTTTGCCGAGACCATGAACGATTTTGTAAAGACCGTTTCGGCCCTCGGTGAAAACAAGAGATTGGAGGACTTAAGATGCAAGAAATAAAGCGTGAAGCTTTAATTAATAAAGCCTCCGAATTGTTAAAAAACGGCACGGTTGACCGCGTTCTTGCCTGGAAGCGCGGCGAATTTGATTATGATATTACTCCGTCGCTTTTCGCATCGGTCGATGAGCTGGAGAGCGAGCTTGTTTGGAACGGCTTTTGCGGTGCCAATATTTCAAAGTATTTGGTAAAGGAAACCGCAAAAAGCGAGAACAAGGTGCTTGTTTTCTTAAAGCCGTGCGATACCTACAGCTTTAATCAGCTTTTAACCGAGCACCGCTTTGACCGTGAAAGGGTTTATGCCGTGGGCGTGCCTTGCTGCGGTATGCTTGATACCGCTAAAATCCAAGCAGCCGCCGAGGGTATTTCCTCTGTGACCGAGGAGGGCGATGATGTTGTTATAGAAACACTTTTTGACGGGAAAAAGACCATTGACAGAAACGAGCTTTTACCCGACCGTTGCCTTAACTGCAAATCCAAAAAGCACGTGGCCTATGATGAGCTTTTGGGTGAGGACGGTGAGGTTCTCGATTCAAGCCGTTTTGATGAGGTTGAGCGTTTGGAAAAAATGACCCCCGACGAGCGCTTTGAATTTTGGCAGAATGAGCTTTCGCGTTGCATACGCTGTAACGCCTGCCGAAACGTTTGCCCTGCCTGCACCTGTGAAAAATGTGTTTTTGATAACCCCGAATCGGGTGTTGAAAACAAGGCGGCGGCAAACTCCTTTGAAGAAAAAATGTTCCACATTATCCGTGCGTTCCACGTTGCGGGTCGCTGTACCGATTGCGGCGAGTGCTCACGCGTATGTCCGCAGAATATACCACTGCACCTGCTCAACCGCAAATTCATTAAGGATATCAACGAATTTTACGGTGAATATCAGGCCGGTGCCGAGGTTGGCAGCCGTGCGCCGATAGTGGATTTCACAACCGAGGATATAGAACCCGGTGCCGCTGTTAGGAGGAACGAGAATGCGTAAAATATCACTTGATAAATTAAACGGACTTTTCTCCTTAATTTCCGAAACACATAAGCTTTATATGCCTTTTGATACCCCTGCCGGTGCCGAATACGGCGTGTGGGACGGCACAAGGCTCCCGTCGAATGCCCTTAATACCGTAAGAAGCGCAAAGGATTTCTTTTTCCCGCAAACCGAGAATTTAATGGATTTTAAGGTTGAGGGAAAAAGCATTGAAATTATTGATACACGCGCCGAAACAGAGGATTTTGTGATTTACGGCATACGTGCGTGTGATGTAAGAAGCCTTGATGTGCTTGATAAGGTGTTTTTGGCGGAGCCGGTTGATACTTATTATAAAAACCGCCGTGAACACGGTGTTATAATTTCGCTTGCCTGCACAAAGCCGCAGGAGACCTGCTTTTGCGGCACCTTCGGCATAGATGCGGCGGCGCCCGCGGGCGATATTGTTTGCCACAAAACGGAGGACAGCCTCTATTTGGAGCCTGTAACCGAAAAGGGCAAGCAGCTCTTTAAAAAGCTTGAGGCCGTTACAGAGGAGTGCGATGCAGCCGTTGTGGAGAAGCAGCAGGCCGTAACACGCGAGCGTATGAAAAAGCTGCCGCTGGCCGGCCTTAAGGCCGATAGCTTCGGAGCGGACAAAACAAAGGAATTTTTTGAACGACCCGAATGGCGTGAGCTTTCCGAAAGCTGCCTTGGGTGCGGCACCTGTACCTTTGTGTGCCCGACCTGTCAGTGCTATGATATTAAGGATTTCAACACCGGTCACGGTGTAAAGCGCTTCCGTTGCTGGGATTCCTGTATGTATTCCGATTTTACGAAGATGTCGGCAGGTCAGCCGAGGCTTACTCAGCTTGAACGCTTCCGTCAGCGGTTTATGCACAAGCTTGTGTATTTCCCCACAAATAATGACGGTATGTTCTCCTGTGTCGGATGCGGCCGCTGTCTTGCAAAATGTCCTATTAATATGAATATTGCCAAGGTAATGAAAAAGCTGGGAGGTAGCACGAATGATTGATACTAAGGAACCCCTAATCCCGACTGTGGGAGTAGTTACCGATATAAGAACAGACACACCCGATGTTAAAACCTTTCGAGTTGTAACACCGGACGGAAAGAAGCCGTTTGAGCATATGCCCGGCCAATGTGCAATGCTTTCGATGCCGGGCGTGGGCGAAGCCCTGTTTTCAATAACCTCATCACCCACGAATACCGAATTTATGGAATTTTCCATAAAGAAGTGCGGCTGCGTTACCGAGTGGCTACACGCAATGGAGCCGGGTCAGCAAATTACCGTTCGCGGACCCTACGGCAGGCCTTTTCCGGTTGACACGGAGTTTGTCGGTCACGATCTGCTCTTTGTTGCGGGCGGTATAGGTCTTGCACCTCTGCGCTCGGTAATTAACTATTGCCGCCACTACCGTGACCGCTACGGTAAGATAGATATAGTTTACGGCTCACGTTCAATGCAGGATCTTGTTGATTACAACGAAATCATAAACGAATGGGCTAATGATGCAGGTGTTAACGTGCACCTCACAATTGATAATCCCCAGCCCGAGTGGGACGGTCACGTCGGCTTTGTTCCGAATTATGTTAAGGAGCTCGGCTTCTCAACCGATAAAATTGCCGTTCTTTGCGGCCCTCCGATAATGATTAAGTTCACACTTGCGGGTCTTCAGGAGCTTGGCTTTGAAAAAACACAGGTTTACACAACCTTTGAGCTTAAAATGAAGTGCGGTCTCGGCAAATGCGGCCGCTGTAACATCGGCTCCAAATATGTTTGCAAGGACGGCCCTGTTTTCCGTTTCGACGAAATCGACGAGCTGCCCGACGAATATTGATAAGGAGGAAGAAAAATGGAAAATACGGTTAATGTTTATCTTTTCGGCAAGCAATACGCAGTGCCGGATAATCTTACCATTATGCGCGCCATGGAATATGCGGGCTATCAGCTTGTACGCGGCTGCGGCTGCCGTAACGGATTTTGCGGCGCCTGTGCCACAATTTACCGCATAAAGGGTGACAGAGAGCTTAAAACCTGCCTTGCCTGCCAAACCAAGGTTGAGGAAGGTATGTATGTGGCAACACTTCCTTTCTTCCCGCTTGTCAAGCAGGTGTACGATATTGAAAAGGTAAAGCCCACCGAGCAGATTATGATGCAGCTTTACCCCGAAATTTACGCCTGCGTAGGCTGTAACGCCTGCACAAAAAGCTGTACACAGTCGCTTAATGTTATGCAGTACATTGCTTATGCTCAGCGCGGCGAGTATGACAAGTGCGCCGAGGAATCGTTCGATTGCGTAATGTGCGGCGTTTGCTCATCGCGCTGTCCCGCGGGAATTTCTCATCCGCAGGTTGCAATGCTGGCACGCCGTCTTAACGGAAAATATCTGGCCCCCGAAAGCCGGCACCTAAACGACAGGGTAGAGGAAATTAACGAGGGTAAGTTTACAGAGCTTATCGAATCGCTTATGGGCAAGCCGGTTGAGGAGCTCAAGGAGCTTTACAACAACCGTGAAATTGAGAAGTAAGGAGGGTGTGTAGATTATGTATGCTAAGGAATTTCAAGAGTCATTAAAGGCGGTTGAGGCCGCACGTGACGAAAACATTGCCTATGAACCCCGCCGTATGACGGCCGAGGAAAAGGAAACCCTTTTGGCGGCTTACCACCCCGATTATAAAAAAAGCGAATTTTCAACCCTTAAAATCGGCCCGAACAAGGGGCAGGAGGTACCTCATGAGCTGTGCGAAATGCTTGAGGCCAACAGTCGCATTAAGGCTGATGACATTGATTTAAGCAATGTTACCTATGATGCTGATGTGCTCATAATCGGCGGCGGCGGCGCAGGTGCCGCGGCTGCGATTGAAGCTGACAATGCCGGTGCCAAGGCTATGATTGTTACAAAGCTGAGACTTGGTGATGCCAACACCATGATGGCAGAGGGCGGTATTCAGGCGGCCGATAAGCCGAACGATTCACCCGCAATCCACTTTTTGGATGCCTTCGGCGGCGGCCACTTTGCCGCAAAGCGTGAGCTTTTGTCAAAGCTTGTGTGTGATGCACCCGAGGCTATAAAATGGCTTAATGAACTCGGTGTGGAATTTGACAAAACCGAGGACGGCACAATGGTTACAACCCACGGCGGCGGCACCTCAAGAAAGCGTATGCACGCCGCA
>CAZKUO010000036.1:0-1410 GCA_964555975.1 uncultured Ruminococcus sp.
GAAAAAAACTTGCTACAATATATTAAGCAAAGCATTTGAGCTATGGAGGTGTTTTTGATGGCTTACAAAATTTCCGATGCCTGCATTAGTTGCGGAGCATGTGCTGCAGGATGTCCCTGTGATGCGATCGCTGAAGGCGCAGAGCGTTACGAGATTGATGCAGACAAGTGCTGCAGCTGCGGTGCTTGCGCTGCCGGTTGCCCGGTAGAAGCAATCTCCGAGGATTAATTTCAAAATAAAACGTTTAGCTGACTTTCGGTACATAACGCTTTAAAAAGAAATGAACGCCTGTGCAGTTATTTGCTGTGCAGGCGCTTGTTTTCGACATTATTTACTTGAAAGTACAAAAATGATGTGCTATACTTTAATTCCCGAGAGGAGGTATGCTGCGTGGATAATATTAAAATGATTACTACAAATAAAAAGGCCTTTCACGAATATTTTGTGCTGGAAAGCTTTGAATGCGGCATTGAGCTTTCGGGGACCGAGATTAAGTCCATAAGGCAGGGCGGCGTCAATTTAAAGGACGCGTGGTGCTCGGTAGATAACGGCGAAATGATAATTAAACAGATGCACATAAGCCCCTATGAGCACGGTAGTATTTTCAACAAAAACCCTACCCGCAACAGGCGGCTGCTCTTGCACAAGCGGGAGATTATGCGCCTTTTCGGCGCGGTAAAGCAGGAGGGCTTGGCTTTAATACCCTTGTCGCTCTACTTTAAAGGTTCGCTTGTTAAGGTGCAGTTAGGGCTGTGCAAGGGCAAAAAGCTCCACGATAAGCGGGAAACCGCCGCCAAACGCGATGCGGCACGCACTATCGACAGGGCTTTAAAGGAGCAAAACAGATAACTTATTAACTCTTCACTTTTCACTTTTCACTCTTCACTCTTACTTATTACTTTAAATATGGGGATGTAAAGGTTTCGACAGGGATTTTGAAGTATCGGAAGCGAGCAGCGGTGCGGAACCGCTATAAAATCCGCATACAAAATTAACTGACAACAATAAAGTTGCTTTAGCAGCCTGATTTAGGCTGCTCATCCGACCCGAGAGCACCGCGGCTCGGTAAGGGTGTCATTTTAGCGGTGAACGTGAACAAACAGACTGCTCCGGCTGTTGTCACGAATTAGGAGCTACCGAATACAGAAGCTCGGCATTTGGCGTCTGTACAAGGGAATGTAAATAGATGCCTGCGCTCGGAGATGCCGATACGGATAGATTTTTGGACAGGAGTTCGACTCTCCTCATCTCCACCAAATGTGTATTGGATGAACACTACTTCTTTAGCGGCGTATTTAACGCCGGGTGTAATCTGATACGAATAAAAAAAGGCTCTATGTCAATAGAGCCTAAAATAATTACAGAGCATATTCGTTTCTCCGTTCATGGTTTCTTGACAATTCCATTTTA
>CAZKUO010000036.1:1420-17315 GCA_964555975.1 uncultured Ruminococcus sp.
GGCCGATACGGATGAATTTTTGGACAGGAGTTCGATTCTCCTCATCTCCACCAAACAGTACTCAGACGAACACCTGCTTCTTTAGCGGCGGCTTTGCCGTTAGGTGCAAGCTCTGATACGAAACAGAAGGGGCTGTAAAAAACAGTCCCTTCTGTTTCGTATCTCATTAAAAGCCGTAACGTAATTTGTTATTATGCGAACACTGTATTTCAAACATAAAATTCCCGCATATCATCAAGCCGTAGGCAGGCAAGTTTGCCTCCGAATGTTGCACCGCAATCGATATTTATATTGTTCTTGCGGTAATAAATTTCAGGCTCGCCGGTTATCGCAAGTGTAGGTGTATGCCCCGAAACGCTGAAAATATTGTCATCCTTAAAATCAGTTTTATCGTAATCCGCACGGATAAAGGTAAGTTCTTCTGCCGAATGTTCGGAAAGTTTTTTATTTGGGTTTATATTACCGGTATGAGATAAAATAAATGTTTTATCTCCCACATCAACGACATCATAAAGTTCGAATTCGTTAAGATAATCAAGAAGATCAAATCTTTCATCAGTGGGCAATTCTTTAAACTGTTTAAGCGTGGTATCTCCGCCGTTTTGCTGATACTCAAGCATTTTGGAAATTACGCCTTCGTTTATATGAGTGTTATAATTTTCTTCCGTGATCTCAACAAGCAAGCTTTTAAGAATATCTATTGCCATAAGCTCATGATTTCCCATTATAGGGTAAACATTGGGCCGCATAGACATATCCTTTAATACTTTTATAGGTTCGGGGCCACGGTCTAATACATCACCGAGGACATATAAAATATCGTTGTCACCGAAATTGATTTTTTTTAATATGTCGCAGTATTTTTTGTATTCACCGTGAATGTCGCTCATTAAATAGACCGTAGTTACTCCTCCTAAAGTTACGTAACAATCGATTTTATTGTGATAAAATTCCCGTTATTATTGATATTCCTTTCCGCAATCGTTCTGTAAGGAGCTCATTTTGTTTATCGGAAAGTAATTGTGCGGAAACAACCCGTAATTATTCATCGTGCAATCCCCTTGACATATTAAAGCATCCGAAAAAATCATTTTCAGACAGTCTTTCTTCATTTGTGTTTTGTTTTTTTGCTCTATCAATAATCCTAATCTCACTTTGTTTTGATAACATCTTACCATTATCCGATATTGAAAGCAAGTAATAATTATTTTTCGGTTAACGGTTCCAAATCAAAGGTGCACATAATTTAATTCCAATCGTTTCTTCAATTCGTTCTGCTCCGACTTCGGCTAACCACATTTTGAACGGCTCGGCTTTGGGAGACGGAACAGATTGGATTATTCTGAGTAAAACTTCGGTGTTTGCCACATCTATCGGGTAGCGTTTGCCATCTTTGGGTGATGCCATTTTCAGTTGGTTACATTGTGTAACCAACTCATTTCCTTCTTTGCGAATTCTGTTTTTAAGAACTTTCCAATAATTTCGAGCGTGATCATAGTCCGGTTGATCCGACAAAATACCAACCACATCAACAACCGAAAAATACCATTCTTCTTTTTCTTCATCCCAAGCGGTTCGTATTTTTTGATCTTCAAATAATTGAATTTTATTATCTTCCATTATTATCCCTCGCTTTACATATTATTATATCATAAACAAAAAGATTTTTATATAGTTTTATTTTAAAGTACTTTTTTCGGTCGTAGGTTTACAATAGAAGTGTTACAGAAGCGAATAAAAAAAACAGTTGCATTTTTAATTCATATGTGTTATTATAATGTGTACTGTGAGTTATGTGTTGGGAGGTGTCACGATGCCGAATATCAAATCAGCGAAAAAGCGTGTGCTTGTAAGCAAGGCTAATTATGAGCATAACAAGGCTTACCGTTCCGCTCTCAGAACTGCCGTTAAAAAAGCGGATGCCGCTATGACAAACGGTTCTGCGGATATGGCCGAGGCTGTAGCAGCGGCGGTTAAGAAGATCGATCAGGCCGCGGTGAAGGGTATCATTCACAAGAATAACGCCGCAAGGAAAAAGTCCGCTTTGGTTACACGTTATAACAAGGTAAAGGCTTAATTTTTCGACACATTTCAATTTAATGATCGAACACTGCGCATATCATCTTCGGACGGTATGCGCTTTTTCTGTTTAAAAGCCTCAAAATTCCGTCGAATGAATATTAAAAAATGAATGGTACAAAACAAAAATCCCGCCGAAAATAATCGACAGGATTTTCGTTTTGGAGCGGGTGATGGGAATCGAACCCACACGACCAGCTTGGAAGGCTGGGATTCTAGCCATTGAACTACACCCGCATTGAGCTTTAAATATGTTATCACAAATCGGCGGATTAGTCAAGAAAATTTTTTTAAGGTGCCGCACATTACGGGGCCTGCAACTTTTAAGTGATGTTTTTACGTGTTTGATTGACAAAAAAAGTAAAAAAGTGTATACTTATTACCATAATTAAATTATCGGCAGGCCGAGAGGTCTGTATTATTAAAATGGGGGCATAGAGTTGAACAAGGTAAACGAGATTTTTGCAAGCAATGTTTTTAACGATACCGTAATGCGGGAAATGCTGCCGCAGGCCACCTATAAAGCACTTAAGGAGGCAGTGAGCGAGGGCAAGGGAATTGACGACGGCATTGCCGATACGGTTGCCTCCGCTATGAAGGATTGGGCCATTGAAAAGGGCGCCACACACTACACACACTGGTTTCAGCCCTTAACCGGCATTACCGCCGAGAAGCATGACAGCTTCATTTCCCCCGCAGAGGGCGGCGGAATAATTATGGAATTTTCCGGCAAGGAGCTTATAAAGGGCGAGCCGGATGCCTCATCATTCCCCTCGGGCGGGCTTCGTGCCACCTTTGAAGCGAGAGGCTACACCGCCTGGGACCCGAGCTCCTACGCCTTTGTTAAGGATAACACACTTTGCATTCCCACGGCCTTTTGCTCCTATTGCGGCGATGCGCTTGACCAAAAAACGCCTCTTTTGCGCAGTATGGAGGCCATAAACAAGCAGGCACTCAGAATTGCCCGAATTTTCGGGATGAAGGACGTAAAGCGGGTAAACACAACCGTAGGCCCCGAGCAGGAATATTTTCTTGTGGATAAGGAAATGTACGACAAGCGCCCCGACCTGATTTACTGCGGCAGAACCCTGATAGGTGCCATGCCGCCGAAGGGGCAGGAGATGGACGATCACTATTTCGGGGTATTGAAGCCGCGGGTTTCCGCGTTTATGCGTGAGCTTGACACAGAGCTTTGGAAGCTCGGTGTGCTTGCCAAGACCGAGCATAACGAGGCCGCTCCCGCCCAGCATGAGCTGGCGCCGATTTTCACCACCACCAATATAGCGGCCGACCACAACCAGCTTACAATGGAGCTTATGAAAAAAATCGCCCTTAAGCACGGCCTTGTTTGCCTTTTGCACGAAAAACCCTTTGACGGGGTGAACGGCAGCGGCAAGCACAACAACTGGTCGCTTTCAACCGATACCGGCGTTAATTTCTTAAATCCCGGCAAAAATCCCGGCGAAAATCTGCTGTTTTTGCTCACCCTTTCGGCGGTTATACGTGCGGTGGACGAGCACCAGGAGCTGCTGCGAATTTCGGTTGCCACCGCGGGGAATGACCACCGTTTGGGCGCAAACGAAGCGCCTCCGGCAATAATTTCAATGTTTTTGGGTGATGAGCTTACCGCTCTGCTTGAGGCCATTGAGGGCGGCTATTATCACGAAAACGCAAAAAGGGTTAATATGACGGTGGGGGCGGAGGTTATCCCCTGCATCCGTAAGGATAACACCGACCGCAACCGCACCTCGCCCTTTGCCTTTACGGGCAACAAGTTTGAGTTCAGAATGCTGGGCTCGGCCTCCTCCGTATCGGACACAAACGTTATGCTTAACACTATGGTTGCGGAGGTTTTCGCCGATTTTGCCGACAGACTCGAAGCCGCAGAGAACACCGAGGCGGAAATTAAAGCCCTGATAAGGGAAACCGTGGCAAAGCACAAGCGCATTATATTCAACGGCGACGGTTATTCCGCCGAATGGCAGCTTGAAGCCGAAAGGCGCGGCCTTTTAAACCTTAAAAGCACAAAGGATGCCGTTCCGCTTTTGAAAACCGAGGCAAACATAGCTCTTTTTGAAAAGCACGGCGTTTTAAACCGCGCGGAAATCAATTCACGTGTTGACATTGTGCTTGAAAACTACTCCAAAACACTGCACATAGAGGCGCTTACGCTGATTGAAATGATGAACCGTGAGGTGATACCCGCAATAAGCAAATACACAAGCGATTTGTGCGAGGGGCTTATTCGCAAGCGCAGTGTGGGGCTTAACGTGGCGGAGCTTGCCGATACCGAGGTTATAGCCCGACTTTCCGCCGCACAGACCGAAATTTACAGGCTTACCGCCGATTTGAAAATTGCGGTTTCGGGAGCGGAAAAAATCAAGTCCGTGCTTGATCGCGCGGCCTGCTATCACGATACGGTTTTGCGCCTGATGAACGATATTCGCAAATATGCCGACAGTGCCGAGGCCGTTGTTTCAAAGGAATGCTGGCCTTACCCGAGCTACGGGGAGCTGCTTTTCAGCATATAGCGCCTAAAATATAAAGATATGGTGATTTAAATGAAATACGAAATATTAAAGCTACTTGCGAGAAATGCAAAATACTCCGCCGAGGAAATAGCCGTGATGCTCGGCACCGATGAGGCCGCGGTTTCCGCGGAAATAAAGCAGCTTGAAAAGGACGGGCTTATTAAGGGCTACAAGGCCATAATAGATTGGGACAGCATAGATAACGCCTATGTTTCCGCCATTGTGGAGCTGAACGTGGTGCCTAAGGCCGGCCTCGGCTTTGAGGAGGTTGCCGAAAAGGTGATGAAGCACAGCGAGGTGGAGTCGGTTTACCTGATGTCGGGCAGCTATGACCTGAATGTTGTGGTGAAGGGCAAAACCTTACAGGATATTGCCCGCTTTGTTGCACGTGAGCTTGCCACAATAGATTCGGTAACCCAAACGGCAACCCACTTTGTTATGCGCAGATACAAGGAAATGGATGTTGAGCTTGTGAACGAACGGGAGGATGACAGGGGGCAATTTTGGATATGATTGATTACTCCTCTGTTATAAATCCCACCGTTGCCGAAATTAAGCCGTCGGGTATACGCAAGTTTTTCGATATTGCCGCAACAATGGATGACGTGATTTCTCTCGGTGTGGGCGAGCCGGATTTTCAAACCCCTTGGCAGATACGCAAGGCGGGCATAAGCTCACTTGAGCGCGGCCACACAAAATACAGCGCAAATCGCGGTATAGCTCAATTGAGGGCTGCCGTTGCAGGCTACCTTTCAAGCAGATATTCGGTAAGCTATGACCCCGAAAGCGAAATTTTAATAACCGTGGGCGGCAGTGAAGCCATAGATGCCTGCATAAGGGCAATAGCCGCTCCCGGTGACGAGGTTATAATTCCGCAGCCGAGCTTTGTTTGCTATGAGCCCATAACACGGCTTGCGGGCGCTGTGCCGGTGATAATCGAAACCCGCGCCGAGGATGATTTTAAAATAACCCCACGGCAGCTGCGTGAGGCAATAACCGAGCGTACAAAGCTTTTAATATTGCCCTACCCCTGCAACCCCACAGGTGCAATAATGGAGCGGGAAGACCTTGAAAAAATTTCCGAAATACTGAAAGACACTAATATCGCCGTGCTGTCGGACGAAATTTATTCCGAGCTGACCTTCGGCGGCCGCCACGTTTGCCCTGCCTCTGTAGATGGTATGCGTGAGCGAACAATAACCGTAAACGGCTTTTCAAAGGCCTTTTCAATGACGGGCTGGCGCCTGGGCTACGCCTGCGGGCCTGCGGAAATTATGAAGCAGCTCACGAAAATACATCAGTTTGCAATAATGTGCGCACCCACAACCTCGCAATATGCCGCAATAGAGGCGCTTAACGGCTGTATGGATGAGGTTGAGCATATGGTTAAGGAATACGATATGCGCCGCAGGCTTACGGTTTCCGGTTTTAATAAGCTCGGGCTTACCTGCCGTGAGCCGCGCGGGGCGTTTTACGCCTTTCCCTCAATAAAAAGCACGGGGCTTACAAGTGAGGAATTTTGCGAGCGGCTGCTCTATTCAAAGCGGGTTGCGGTAATCCCCGGCAATGCCTTCGGAAACAGCGGCGAGGGCTTTATACGCGCCTCCTACTGCTATTCACCCGAGCACATAAAGGAAGCCCTTGAAAGAATTGCGGAATTTCTTAAGGAGCTTTAGCGAAACTTGAATTTTAAGGTGGAGAGATTGAAATGGCGGCAGAAAAAAAGCAATATATTACGGCTTTAGGAGTTTTATCCTCTTTATGTGTTGTACTGCTGCACACATCAAGCTTTTGGGAATTTCAAAAAACGCGCGGCTGGGTGGCCGGTAATTTGGTGGAAAGTGTTTGTTATTTTGCCGTTCCCGTGTTTATAATGATTTCAGGAGCAACGCTGATTGACTATCGTGAGCGTTGCACAACGGCCGAATATTTCAAGCGAAGAATAAGAAAAACCCTGCTTCCGTTCATATTCTGGAGCTTGTTTGCAGCAGCTTGGTCGGCTCTTTTTCTCTCGGTCGAGGTAGATTGGAGGCCGACCGCCTTAATAAACGCCGTAATCAATTGCAAATATATGGGGATATACTATTTCTTTTTGATTATTTTCGGGGTTTATGCCTCAATTCCGCTTTTCGGATATATTCCCAAGGAAAGCCGAAAATCCGCTTTCGGTTATCTGACAGTAGCGGGTGTTACCGTAAATTCGCTTTTGCCGTTCATCTGTCGGCTCACTTTCGGACGGATTGAGCACAATTACAATTTCACCGTGGAAGCCTGCGGCGGACTTCTTATTTATGCAATTATCGGGTACTGCCTGTCACATTATGAAATCCCCCGCCGCGGTCGCTTGATAATATATTTTTTGGGCATTTCGGGGCTGCTGCTGCACTTTTTCGGAACCTGGTATTTTTCATGGCGCGACGATGCGATTAACGATATATTTAAGGGCTACGGAAACATACCGTGCCTGCTGTATTCCTCTGCTGTTTTTTTGTTTGTCAAGCAAATTCCCTTTGAAAAGCTTTCGGGATTTATAACAAAGGCGTTAATGCTTTTCGGCGGGCAAACCTTCGGCATATATTTGATACATATGTACATTATTACAGCTTCAAACCGCTTCGGTCTGTCGCCCGAGAGCGTGTACGCCCGCACGGCTTTCGCCATTCTCATTTTCGTGCTTTCGGGCCTGCTTGTTAAGCTCGCACAACGGATACCGATTATAAAGCACTTGGTGCCTTAAGCAAAACGGCAATTATCGGTGTTTCTCGGGCTGACGGGATGTGCTTTGCGTTTTGCGGCCCTTGGTCTCTGCAAGCCTTAAAATTACATTCGTAGGGACAGACTTTGACTGTCCGAAATACCAGCCGATATGTTGTGTGCAATTTATACGCACAAACAATATTTATTATCGTAGGGCGGGTGTTCAGCCTACCGTGGCCTTTAAGGGTGCGGGTCTCCGGTGGAGACCTCTGCCAACGGCAGAAGCACCGACTGAGGCGGCAGCCGAGACGTGGCCGAGCTTTGCACTTCTAAGCCTCCCTTGCCTAAAGGGAGGTGGCAAAAATCTTTGATTTTTGACGGAGGGATACAAAAAAACTAAATCTTACACATAAACCAAATTGTTTTTTTAGGTTAGTGCAAATTTAATATCCCCCAGTCTCACTCCGTTCGACAGCCCCCTTTAGGCAAGGGGGCCCTTTAATTGGTCTGTGCAAACCACCAACCCCACTGTGTTGCAAAACAGGCCGTCTAATTGTACTAAACGCCTAAAACAGTCTGTTTTTTTGCGGTAAAAAATATTTTTTTGTGAAAAATATATAAATATTCGGTTAAATATAGTCGCAGTTACATCTTGAAAAAGCGAAATGAATATTGTATTATTGTAATGTAAATAATAATTTAAACAAGTCAGGAGATGCTTTTTATGTCAGGATATACAGTTACCGCGCTTTCCTCAATGATAGAACGCAAGCTTTCACATAATTTCGGGGTTACGCCGGAGCAGGCCTCGGATGAGCTGTTTTACAAGGCCTGTGTGCTTGTGCTGCTTGAAATAATGAACGAGCGCCGCGCCGAATTTAAAAAGACGGCGGACGAGGCCGAGGCCAAAACCGTTTACTACCTCTCTATGGAATTTTTAATGGGTCGCTCACTTAAAAGCAACCTTTATAATTTGGAGCTTACCGAAACCATGCGCAAGGCTCTTTCAAAGTTCAAGGTTAAGCTTGATAAGCTTTATGATTTCGAGCCGGATGCGGGTCTCGGTAACGGCGGGCTCGGCCGTCTTGCCGCCTGCTTTTTGGATGCACTTTCTACCGGAAGCTATCCCGCAATGGGCTACTGCATAAGGTATGAGCTTGGCATATTCCGCCAAAAGCTTGTTGACGGCTGGCAGACCGAAATGCCCGATTTTTGGCTGCCGGGCGGCGGAGTGTGGCTTGAGCAGCGCCCCGCCTCGGCAGTAGACGTAAACTTTGACGGTAAAATCAACGAATGGTGGGACGGCAGCTACCACCACATAGAGCACACCGATTATCAAACGGTGCGCGCCGTGCCATATGACCTTATGGTTGCGGGTAAGGACGGTAAAACCGTTAACGTGCTTCGCCTTTGGAGTGCGGAATCGGGTGATTTTGATATGTCGGCCTTTAATCAGGGCGATTATGTACGTGCGCTTGAGCGCAGAGCCATGACCGAGACAATCTCAAAGGTGCTCTACCCCGAGGATAATCATATAGAGGGCAAATCGCTGAGGCTTCGCCAGCAGTATTTTTTGGTTTCCGCCTCGGTGCAGGATATTTTAAACCGTCATCTGCGCAAATACAACACGCTGGATAATTTGCCCGAAAAGGTTGCAATTCACATAAACGATACCCACCCAACCCTTTCAATCCCCGAGCTTATGCGCTTTTTGCTTGATGAATGCGGCTACGCGTGGGATAAGGCCTGGAGCATTGTTACCCGCACCGTGGCATACACAAATCACACCGTTATGCCCGAGGCGCTTGAGTGCTGGCCCGTAAACCTTATAAACACACGTATTCCGCGTATTTATCAAATAATAAAGGAAATTGACCGCCGCTTCAGGGAAGAAGTGCTTATGCGCACGGGCGACCCCGCCATGGCAGAGCGCACCGCCATAATTCAAAACGGAATTATAAGGATGGCCAACCTCTGCGTTGCCGCCTGCCACACCGTGAACGGTGTTTCAAAGCTCCACAGTAAAATACTCGTGGATGAGCTTTTCTCGGATTACGCAAAAATGACCCCCGAAAAATTCACCAACGTTACAAACGGAATTGCCCACAGGCGTTGGCTTTGCCAGGCAAACCCCGCTCTCACCGAATATCTTACCGGGCTTATAGGCGACGGCTTTGTTAAAAATGCCGATGAGCTTTCAAAGCTTCACGAATTTAAGGATAATTCGGAGGTGCTTTCGGAGCTCGGCAAAATCAAGCGGATAAACAAGGTGCGCTTTGCGGATTACGTTAAGGAAAACATCGGCACGGTGCTTAACCCCGATTCGATTTTCGATATGCAGGTTAAGCGCCTGCACGAATATAAGCGTCAGCACCTTAATGTGCTCAACATTATTTCGGATTATCTCTATTTAAAAAACAATCCCAATGCGGATTTCACCCCGAAAACCTATATTTTCGGTGCAAAGGCGGCCGCGGGCTATCTTTTTGCCAAGGAAATTATACAGATGATTTACAAGCTTTCCACCGTTTTGGAGAGCGACAGGGCGGTTAACGATAAGCTTAAAATACTTTTCCTTGAGGATTACCGCGTTACAATGGCCGAGCTTATGATTCCCGCGGCGGATATAAGCGAGCAGATTTCCCTTGCCTCAACCGAGGCCAGCGGAACCGGCAATATGAAGCTTATGATGAACGGCGCCGTTACCATAGGCACCGAGGACGGCGCGAATGTTGAAATTCACTCGGCTGTGGGTGACGATAATATTATAATATTCGGTATGCAAACGCCCGAGGTTCTGCGCCTGAAGAAAAACGGCTATTCTCCGCTCGGGTATTACAACAACAATCCCGAGCTTCGCGAGGCGCTTGACTTTATAGGCCGCGGCATAGGCGGAAAATCGTTTGATAATATCTATTCCAACCTTAAAAATCACGACACCTATATGGCCCTTGCGGATTTTGCCGATTACAGAAACGCTCAGCGCAGGGCATCGGCGCTTTATTCCGATTCGGAGCGCTGGAACAAAATGTCCCTTTGCAACATTGCGGCCTCGGGTATTTTCTCGGCCGACCGCTCCATAAAGGACTATGCCGAGAACATCTGGCACACCTCACCCGTTGAGGTTAAACCGACAAGGGTTAAGCCCGCAACACCCGAAAAACGAAAATAAACGGAGCTTGTAATGGAACATTATCCCTTTGATTCACGCAACAGCCTTTACAGAAATAAGCTCGGAGCCTTGGCCGAGGGGGAAACCCTGCGGCTGAGGCTGCTCTTGCATAAGGATGCACACGTGCATTCGGCTTTCCTGTGCCTTAAAAAGGACGATGAGGAAACCGCACGCGAAGCGGTAATGCAGCGCGACGGCGAGCTTGACGGCTATGATTTCTATTCCTGTGAAATAACCCCCTGCGAGGGGCTTTATTGGTTCACCTTTCGCTACACAAGCGATTACGGCGAATTTCACGTGACCCGCACAGAGCATTCCCTCGGCATTGTTTCGGATGAGGGGGAGCCCTGGCAGCTTACGGTCTTTTTGCGTGATTTTAAAACCCCGGAATGGCTCAACGGCGGAGTTATCTATCAAATTTTCCCCGATAGATTTTGCAATTCCGGCACAGAAAAAGCAAATATACCCGAGGACCGCTTTTTGCAGCCCGATTGGTATGCCGTGCCCGAACACCGCCAAATACCGGGCAAGCGCACCCTCGGCAACGATTATTACGGCGGCGATTTTAAAGGAATTGAGCAAAAGCTCCCCTATCTTGAGGAATTGGGGGTAAACTGCATTTATTTAAACCCGATTTTTGAGGCACATTCCAATCACCGCTACAACACGGCAGATTATTTAAAGCCGGACCCGATGCTCGGCACCGAGGAGGATTTGTGCTCACTTATTTCCGCCGCCGCAAAGCGCGGAATATATATTATACTTGACGGCGTTTTCTCCCACACGGGGGATGACAGCGTGTATTTCAATTCCAAGGGACGCTATGCCTCAAGCGGGGCGTATCAGAGCACCGCTTCCCCCTACAGAGGGTGGTATAAATTCGGCAATTACCCCTGCGGCTATTCCTCCTGGTGGGGTGTGCCCTCCCTGCCCGAAACCGAGGAGGAGGATATTTCCTTTTCAAATTTCATAACGGGGGAAAACGGTGTAATACGCTACTGGCTTAAAAAGGGCATACGCGGCTGGCGGCTTGATGTGGCCGATGAACTGCCCGATTCCTTTCTTGACCGAATACGCCTTGCGGTAAAGGCAGAGGGTGAGGAGAATTACCTTCTCGGAGAGGTGTGGGAGGACGCCACAAATAAAATAAGCTATGGCTCCCGCAGAAGATTTTTGCGCGGCAGGCAGCTTGATTCGGTTATGAATTATCCGCTTTCAAACGCGATTGTGGAATATCTGCGCGGCGGCAATTCACGCCGACTTACCGACACCGTGCTTGATATTCTCGAAAATTATCCCCCACAGTCGGTGCGGCTTTTGATGAATCACATAGGCACCCACGATACCGCCCGCATACTTACCGTTTTGGGCAGTGAAAAGGGCGATTTCGGTGACCGCGAGGCTCAGTCGCGTGTTACCCTGTCAAGCCCCGAGTATGATAAGGGCGTGCGCCTTTTAAGGCTTGCCGCCGCCCTGCAGTTTACCTTGCCCGGTGTGCCCTCGGTTTATTACGGTGACGAGGCCGGGCTTACGGGCTGCGGCGATCCGTTCTGCCGCGCGGGATACCCCTGGGGCAGAGAAAATACAGAGCTTGTGAAGCTTTATAAAGAGCTCGGAAAGCTGAGAAGAAGCAACAAGGCCTTTGCAGGCGGCGACTTTGAGCCGGTTTATGCGAATTTCGGTGAAATTGTCTACATTCGCCGCAAGGGCAAAAATGCCGTGCTTGTTGCGGTAAACCGCTGGCACGAGGCTTCGGTTGTTGACATACCGCCCGAATTTGCCGCCGCCGAGCCGATTTTCGGCAACCGCCCGCAAAACAGTCGCCTTAAAATAAACGCCGAGGATTTTGCGATTTTGAGGCTGGGCGGAAAATAAAAACCGACGGTTTTGCGCATTTAAAGCATTAAACCCCTGTTCAATTCCATATTGAACAGGGGTGCTTTTTGTGTAAATGGCAGATTTCCCCGCGGTGCGGGGACATTGGCCCTAAAGGCTTGGGGGGATTTATTGGTCTGTGCTTCTCTGCCTCCATCTGATGAGGTCGGAGGGAGAGATAAACTAAAGCAACATCAAAGCTTAACCTTTTCTCTCCCTCAGTCAGCTTCGCTGCCAGCTCCCTCGTCAGAGGGAGCCTTTATTGGTCTGTGGGATTTTGCCCCCCGCCCTACGATAATTAATTTTGTTTGTACGCGTAAATTGCAGACAAAATAATATCCGATTCATAATTGTGAACAAAATCATCTGACAAGAGCATTTACGGCCTCAACGAGTGCTTTGTTGCGGGTTGCCGAAATATTGTTTATAAACAGTAAATCCCGTGCACCCGTGTCGGTACAGAACTGAACAAGGCCGCGACCGTCAACAGAAGAAAAATAGCGGTAATCCACAACATAAACGGTTTGATAGTTCGGCACAAGGAAGGGCACAAAGGCATTTCCGAAGGATTCCTTAACAACAACACAAACAGAGCCGTCCGAAAGAGCGGGATTGCGCATAACCGTGAGCGGTCGGTCCCCCTTGATAAAGGTGAGATATTTTGAAGAAGAAGCGGACATATCGGATATTATGGGCTGCTCCTTAACGCTGCCGTCGGCAAAATGGATTTCGGCGGTGTTGGTTGCCGCAGGCTCGTAGGCGTACACCGTATCGGGATTTGCGGCAAGCTGAGGCAGCTTTTTGCTTGAGGTGTAAAACGAGCCGAGGTAACCCGGAAATTCGTGCGGAATAAAACTGTCAAGCGCCGCGGGGGTGCCGCCCGCCGCTTTTATAAAATCGGCATAGGCGTAATATGCCCCGAGGGCCGTCCAGTGGTGGTCGGTGCGGAAATATATATACTCGTTCTTGTGTTTTTTAAGGGTATCGTAAACCGAAACCGTTTTCACACCGCTGCCGCTCATTCCCGAATACATATATTCTATGGCATCCCGCTGATTTGAGGATTTAACACCCGAAAGTATACTGTCGGGTGCGGTAACACCCATACTCGTGGGCACAATCATATCATAAACCCGCACCTTGCCCTGCAGCAGCTCTGCACAGCGGTTGATCGCGCCGACATACAAATCCGCCGTTGAGCGCACAAAGTTATAGTATTCGTAGGCAGTATCGCCGTAAATCAGCAGTGCACCGAGCGTTTGTGCGGTTTGCGGGCTTTCCGCCTCGGGTGGCGATTGCGGCGGTTGGCTGCTTTCGGCAGTACTCTCACTGCTGTCGGCGCCTTCGTTTCCGGAGGATGGCTCACTTTCGGTTGTATCGGAAGAAGTGTCGGAGCTGTTCTTGTCATCTTCCTCATCGGAGGGGGTAACGGGGATTTCGTCACCCTCGGTCACGTCGCCCTGTATTTGAACATCGGTTTTGCCGTAAAGCGCAGAGAAAAACGCATTAATATCGGTTAACTGCTCCCTGAACGGAAAGGTATCGGCGTACCACTCCGAAATACCGTCGAAATAATCTCCCGAGGCAAGTGCCGAAAGTGTGAACTTGGGGAATTTTGTGAGCTCGCGCTTTTCGTTTTCGGAATATTTCGGGCGCAAAGGTATTATAAGGGCCGTTACAAACACCGCCAAAAGCAGAAAAATGAACAGCCGTGTGAACCATATGCTCATTATTCTGAGGGCGCGCGTGTAAACGGGCGGTGTGAGCCGCTCGGCTTCTTCGCTTGCTTCCGATTTGTTTATTTCTTCTTCGAGCATTAAAAAATCTCCCTCCTTGTCACGTTAGTGTGTCAGGTTCAAGTCCTGTCACACTAAAATCTGAAATACAAAAACGGATTGTAGCTGTTGCCCACAAGTGCCGCGGCCGAAAGCAGCAGCAGGCCTATCGGCACAGCGAGCTGTAAAACGGTGTAAACCGCAAAGGCGCCCTTAAATCTGACCGCGTTGTACTTAAGCCATGCGGAAATGCTTTTTACAATCGGGGTTGAGCCTATTATCGCTATAATCAGTATTATTATGTGATTCTTAATTACGGTCAGCGTTTCAAAATCCGAAAAGGCGTTGCCGTTTGCCCCGAACATTCCCTTAAGCACGCACCAAATATCCGAAAGGCTTTCAAACTTAAACAAAATCCAACCGAAGAAAACTATAACAAGCAGATAAATGTGTGCAAGCACGGGCTTGCTTTTGAGAAAACGTGCAAGAAACAGCTTTTCAAGGGCTATAAACACAAAGAAATAAAGCCCCCACAGCATAAAATTCCAGGATGCGCCGTGCCAAAGGCCGGTAAGCGCCCAGACAACCAGCAAATTCAAAACCGTTCTGAATTTTCCCTTGCGGCTGCCGCCCAGGGGAATGTAAAGGTAATCTCTGAAAAAGCTGCCGAGGGTTATGTGCCAGCGGCGCCAAAAATCGCTGACCGAGGCGGCGGTGTAGGGGTAATTGAAGTTTTCGGTGTAATGAATGCCTATCATCTTGCCCATTCCCACGGCCATATCCGAATAGGCCGAAAAATCGGTGTAAATTTGCAGGGTAAAGGCGAGCACACCCACCCAGAGAGAGAGCGCGCTTTTTGAAGCAAGCACCGAAAAATCCCCGCCGTCGGCCACAAGCAGCCTGTCGGCAATAAGGGCGCAGGTGTTTGCCAAAATCGCCTTTTTCGCAAGGCCCGTAACAAAGCGGTTAATGCCCTCGGCAAGCTCGGCCTTTGTCACATACCTTTCCTCAAGCTCGGCGCAAATATCCTTATAGCGAACTATGGGCCCCGCAATGCACTGGTGAAAAAGGCTTACATAAAGCAAAAGCATTTTAAAGCTGCGCTGCGGCAGGGCATCCCCGCGGTAAACGTCAATAACATAGGTCATAAGCTGGAAGGTGTAAAAGGATATGCCTATCGGCAGCATTACAGACGGTATAACCTGCGGAAAGCCCGTGAGTATTTTTAAGTTGGAAAGGAAGAAGCTGCCGTACTTGAAAATGCCGAGCAGCAGCAAATCAAGCGCTACCGCCGCCGCCAAAAGCAGGCGCGCGGGTCGGGTTCCTTTTTCGTACTTCGACATCAAAAGAGTAAGGTACCAATCTGCAAAGGTCATACCCAGGAGCAGCAAAATATAAACCGGTTCACCCCAGGCATAAAAAATAAGGGAAAAAACCAGCATAACATTGTTTTTTTGATTTGTGCCGCGGGCAAAAAAATAAACCGTTAAATTAAGCGGCAAAAAGAAAAACACAAAAAACAGGCTCGAAAATACCATACATTACACTTCCGACAGAAACTGTATATATTATATTCTGTCCGTTTCAAAAAGTAAAGTAACATAGAGGTTACAATTTTTTGTTTTCACGTATTTTTATTTTTCGGGCAGGCCTAAAATTCAACTTGTATGGGCGGGCTGTAGCTTTGTACTTTTAAGCCTCCCTTGTGTAAAGGGGTGCGGGTCTCCGGTGGAGACCTCTGCCAACGGCAGAAGCACCGACCGAGG
>CAZKUO010000037.1:0-16614 GCA_964555975.1 uncultured Ruminococcus sp.
TTTCATCTTATTTTTTTGAGAAAAGTGTTACCTATCATTGATTTATCTACACTCGGAATAATTTTGTTTACAATTATTGTCTTGACAATATTCGACATCAAATATATAATATTAACGTAAAAATTATATAAAAAATCGCGCTAAGCTTACTTAGCGCGATAGCTGGAGCTGAAGATGGGACTCGAACCCACGATCCGCTGATTACGAATCAGCTGCTCTACCAACTGAGCCACTTCAGCAACTCCGTGCCAAAAGATTATACCAATAAATTCGCATTAAGTCAAGTTTTTTTTAAGAAAGGGTTTCACAATGGCCTATACAGTCAATCAGCGTGTTGCAATATACCGAAAAATGGCAAATTTAACTCAAACCGAAGCCGCTGAACGGCTTGGTATGAAAAGCAGCACATATTCACAAATGGAGCGCAAGGGCAACATCAGTGTTGAAAAGTTATTTGCAATTGCCTCTGCCTTCGGCGTTAACCCCGAGGTGCTTTTGCACGACCCCATGGAATTGAAAAACGAAGCTCCCGCAGCGGTTACAAGCACCTCCACCGAGCCTATGCCTACGGTGCTGCGTGAGCCTGTTATCACTCCCGAAGCACGGCCGCCCTTTATTATTACAAAGAACGAAGAAAATTTGCTTACGGTGCTTCGCAATCTTCCGAAATCAGATTATGATGATGTGCGTAGCTACATTAACGAAAAATACCGCAACGCGAAAAAGAAATAATCACTCCTAATCCCATACCGATTGTCGGCGTGGGATTTTTTGTGGTAATGTAACAAAATGTTTGTTGACAAATCATTCGTTAAATTGTATAATGACGGTAGATTGACAGTGTAAACTGAAATACAAATTTATGAGGTGATGTCACTTGAAAAAACTGTTAACACTCACTTTGGCTGCCGTTCTGTTGCTTGGGATTACCGCGTGCGGCAAATCGGATACCGATTCTACCCCCTCAGAACCTACGCTTGCTTCAACAAGCTTTGTTAAGCCTGAAAATTATGCCACTGTTTTGTCGGTTACTATAAATCCGCAGTTCAGGCTTTATTTGGATGCCGAAGGCAAGGTTTTGGCTGTTGAAGCCGTAAATAAGGATGCTGAAACCATTATTGATAAAATATCCTTTGAAAATTCGGGCTATGAAGAAGTTATAGAAAATATTATAACAGTTTCAAATGAAAGCGGCTTTGTTAAGGAAAATGCCGATATTAAGCTTGAAATTTCCGAAACAAAAATTACCGTTAATGCTTCCGCGGAAGTTGGTACCGAAAGCCGAGAAAACGCCGATAACACAGCCGAGGTTACCGAGCGTAAAAATGAAATTTTAACAAAGGCAGAAGCCGCCGCAAATCGCGTTGCTACGGATTTGAAGGTGATAATCACGGTATCTGCCGTGGGCAAAGACGATACCGAAAAAACCGATAACACAAAGACCGAAGCCGATATTGCCCCCGCTCCCGAACAGATACCTGCACACCGGCATCATTTTGCCGAGGCAACCTGTACCCTTCCGGCGAAATGTGCCTGCGGTGCAACTGAGGGTAAAGCACTCGGTCACAGCTTCAATAACGGTGTGTGCACCCGCTGTTCGGCGAAGGACCCCGATTATTTAACTCCGTGTGCGAATAAAAACGGCCACTGGCTTTTGGCGACAGTTTCGGGCGACTCTGTTGTTGTTATTAAATTAATTATGAAAGATGCACAGTGTGGTTTGTCATTCAATCGCGGTATACGGTATGATTCTATTGATACCTCAAAATTCACTGACGAAAACCAGTGTGAAACCGTAAACGGTGTTAAATATTATTATGTGGCAGGCGACGGTGCTCCATTTGATTTTTCTGAAGACGGCAAAACCGTAAAGCTCGGGGAATTTGATTCGGATGAAGGCGTTGCATTTACTTTGACACGTACCGGTGAAAACACCTTAAAGGTAACAGGGGCCGATAATGTCCCCGAGTGGCTTTCCACAATTAAGGTCGGCGCCGTATTTGAATTTATTGCGGAATAAAAGCCGGCTTCATTATATCTTCAACAGATGTTTTAAATAACAAAAAGCTAAGCTCCCAATGGTTTAATTGCACCATCGGGAGCTTTTAAATGCACAAAAACGGTCAAAGCAGAACCTCTTTGTTGGTGCCGTAAAAAATATCGTCATGGCCGCTTATCAGTCGGCAAAAATCCTCAAAGAAGTCCCAGGTATCATCAATATCAAATTCATAGCTGTGGCCCCAAATGTAAAATATAGCCGGAGCATCGGTATCAAGCTTCAAAAAATCTTCACAAAGCTTCAGCATTTCCTTGCTCTCACGGTGATAAACAGTGGGATTAAAGCGGTAAAGCTCTACCTGCGGTTCAAAGCTGTGGGAGGAGGTTATGGTGCGTGAGTACTTAACCCCCGTGTTTCTGCGAATAATATCGGCCACGCGCTCATCATTATTAACACCGCCGCAAGGATATGCCATACCCACCACCTCATAACCGCAAAGCTCGCTGAGGCGCAATCTGTCGTTTTCCACCTGACGTATAATCTCCGCCTCGTCAAGCTGTGTGAGATTCGGGTGTGTAAGCGTGTGCACGGCAACCTCATGATTTTTGTAAATTCGTGGCACGTCTCCCGGTGAAACCTTGTTGTGAGAGACCTTAACACCCTCGCGAATAAGCTCACCCGATTTCCCCAAAAGCTCGGAATTAAGATTAAAGGTAGCCTTAAGACCGTATTTATCGAATATTTCTATAAGCCTTAAATCCTGTGTAACCCCGTCATCATAGCTAAAGGTAACGGCTTTTTTCTTTCCGCAAAACATATTAAAGGCACTTCCTTGTATTTTTAAAAGCAAGCCTACTGTTCAGAACGGTTGATTTCGTTGATTCTTGATATGCAATCCTTACAAACCGTATATCCGCCGTACTGAATACTGTCTGCAAGCGAATCGCAGAAAATACAGGTGGGCTGATATTTTTTAAGAATAACCTTATCGTCATCCATATAAATTTCAAAGCTGTCAACATCGTTTTCAATTTTCAAAAGAGTTCTTATCTCCTTTGGAATAACAACCCTGCCCATTTTATCAACCGGGCGGATTATACCGGTGGATTTCATCAAAAACACCTCTAATCAGTAGTGTGACAGGTCCAAGCCCTGTTACAGCTTACATTATATCATTTTGCGGCGAAAATGTCAATATTATACATTTTTTGTTTATTTTTGGCAAAATTCACCTACTATTGCCTTCATTTCATCCCATTTGTCTTCCATTTCGGTAACAAGCTTAAGCTGTGTTCTGCACCTTACAAGGTTGTGCTCGGGATATGCGGTTTTAAAGTATGTGTCACCGCTTAAATAGTCGGTTAAAAAGCGCATTCCGCATTCAAGTGTCATAATTTTTGCACCCTCGGGCAAAAGCATTATTTCGCTGTCTTTGAGCATACCGCCGCAGCCGTCAAGGTAGCCCTTGGCATAAATTTTAAATTTTTCAATACTGAAATGCACCTTTGAAAGGGCCTTTTCGTCCTCTGCTGCTGTTGCGGCACCAAAGCGTATTGAATCACCGAAATCCGTAACCGAGTAGCCCGGCATTACCGTATCAAGATCTATTACACAAAGTGCCGTGCGTGTTTCGCCGTCAAGCATAACGTTATTGCTTTTTGTATCATTATGACTGACTCTGAGCGGTAAAAGCCCATTTTGCTCGCTTTCCTTTAAAACTGAGCAAAAGTCTTCACGCCGCTTTATAAAATCAATTTCGTCGGCACAGTCGGCCGCGCGACCGCAAATGTCATTATCAACCGCCGCCGTAAAATCTTTGTAACGCTTTGGTGTGTTGTGGAAATCGGGTATGGTTTCGCAAAGCTTCTCAACAGGGAAATCATCTAACAAGCGTTGGAATTTTCCGAATGCTACCGCACACTGATAAAAATCATCATTGCTTTCGGGCAGCTCAAGGCAAATTGAATTTTCCACAAAATCATACATTCGCCAGCAGCCGCCCTCGGCATCGATGAAATATGATGTGCCGCTTTTGGTTTTAACTAGGCTGAGTGTTTCCCGTGAGCTACAGCCCTTATCACGCAAAAAGCCCGTTACTTCTTCAATATTATTCATAAGACCCGCATAGTTCTTGAATATATCTGTATTCACCGCCTGCAAAATATATCTTTTATCCCCGTCGGGTGTTTCGCACACAAGCAAATAGGTGTCGTTTATATGACCGTTACCGTATGACGAACAGCTTTTAACCGTTCCCGCCGTTTCAAAGGCCGCCGTTGCTGCTTTAAGCTGATTTTCACTTTTTCTTTGCATAATTTTTCACCGCTCCGTTTTAAAATTTAAAGCTATTATACTGTGTATTGTATAATATTTATCGGTCGCGGTCAATTTACTATCGGTCAATTTTTATATGCAATCGGTCAATTTTTCAAAGCTTATAGAATTATGCAAACCAAGCCGTTGCAGCCCTCATTTATTACGCGTTCAATTGTTTCCTGCACCCGCATACGCGCATCCGTCGGCATTCGGGAAAGCTTTGTGTGCAAACCCTCGTTTACAAGCTCATGGAGTGATTTTCCGAATATGTTGGAATCCCAAATTTTCACGGGATTTTCTTCAAATTCACTGAGAAGATACATAACCAAATCCTCCGATTGCTTTTCACTGCCGACAATCGGGCTGACCTCGGTGGTTATGTTTGCTTTCATTAGGTGTATTGAGGGTGCCGAAGCCTTGAGCCGCACACCGTAGCGCCCGCCCTGCTTCATAATCTCGGGTTCCTCAAGCTTTAAATCCTCAATTTGCGGCATTATAATTCCGTAGCCTGTAGCCTCAACCTCCTCAAGCGCGCCCTTAATGCGTGCATATTCCTTTTGAACGGCCGCCAATTCTACCGTAATATCCATAAGCTGCTGCTCATCGTTTACCGTAATTCCCGTAGTTTCCGAAAGCACCTTGTAAAAAAGCGCATTATTCACCTTAACCGAAACCACAGCACTGCCTGTGCCCAAATCAATGCTTTTAAGCTCGGCTCCGTCGGCACTGCCGCAATCGGCAAACCCGGCTTCAAAGCTTTTCACATCCCGTATTCGCTCAATTCCCTCGGCAATTTGTCTTATGCGCTCTGTAAGCTCGGAGCGTATTCTGTGCTCGGGTGAAAGGGAATTTATCCACCTTGGAAAATTAATTGATATTTCCTTTATGGGAAATTCAAATAAAACACTTGAAAGAATACCGCGAATATCCTCCTCGGTCATTTCAAGGCAATTTACCGCGCGAACAGGTATTCCGTATTTTTCACTTAAAGCCTCTGCCGTAAGCTTTGCTTCTTCGGAATCCGGATACATACAGTTGAGCAATATCACAAACGGCTTGTTTATTTCTTTAAGCTCGGCTATAACCCGTTCCTCAGCTTCCTCGTATTCCCTGCGCGGAATATCGCTTATACTGCCGTCGGTTGTTATAACAAGTCCTATTGTGGAGTGCTCATTTATAACCTTACGCGTGCCAAGCTCTGCCGCCATATTAAAGGGTATCGGTTCTTCATACCAGGGTGTCATAACCATACGCGGTTGATCACCCTCAATGTAGCCCAGTGCACTCGGTACAATGTATCCCACACAGTCAATCAGTCGCACATTCATTGCGGCGGCACCGTCTAATTTCAGCTCTACCCCGGTTTCGGGTATAAATTTCGGCTCCGTTGTCATTATGGTTCTTCCCGAGGAGGACTGCGGAAGCTCATCGTTAGCCCGTTCCTTTTGGTATTCACCGGATATGTTCGGCAGCACGAGCTTATCCATAAACTGCTTGATAAAGGTGGATTTTCCCGTGCGTACGGGTCCCACCACACCGATGTAAATATCCCCGCCCGTGCGCGCGGCAATATCGCTGTAAATGCTCACGTTTGTCATAGTTTTTCCTCCATATGCTTTTAACTCGCGGCAGTCAAACTGTCTTTCGCTAAAGAATATGCCGAAAAGAAACAATTTATTACAGCAGGTCTCCTGCAGTATATAAAAACACCGCAGGCCTGTGATTTTAGACCCACGGTGTTTTTTGTTCTTTAATTTAAAGAGCTTCTATAGTCTGCATTAAGTAGTCGCCGAGCTGTGAACAGGTTGCGCCGTCACTTCTTCCGGTGATGACATATTTTTTATCAACCTCGGTGCAAATGTGAAGTGCCTTTGACAGCTTATCGGCTTTTTCGGTGAAGCCTATGTGACGAAGCAGCATCTCGCTTGCTTTAAACATACTTGTCGGGTTGGCATAAGCCCCTCTGCCCTGCTCTATCATTCTGGGAGCCGAGCCGTGAATAGCCTCGAACATAGAGTAAACATCACCGAGATTCGCACTGCCCGCAGTACCTACACCGCCCTGAATTTGAGCGGCCTCGTCGGTGATAATGTCACCGTATAGGTTAGGCAGCAGAATTACCTGGAAGTTTGAACGGACACGCTCGTTAACAAGGTTGGCAGTCATAATGTCAATGTACCAATCCTCCGCTGTTATTCCGGGATAATCCTTTGCAACCTCATGACAAATTTCGGAGAACTTGCCGTCGGTCTTTTTCATAATGTTTGCCTTTGTAACAATCGCAACATTGGTTTTGCCGTTATTTTTTGCATATTCAAAGGCGGCACGCGCAATACGCTTTGTTCCCTCGTTAGTCGTCACCTTAAAATCAAAAGCCAATGTGTCGGGAATTTCAACACCACGACTGCCTAAAACATATTCACCCTCGGTATTTTCACGGAAGAAGGTCCAGTCAATACCAAGCTCCGGCACGGCAACGGGACGAACGTTGGCATACAGGTCAAGCTCGCGGCGCATTGCAACATTGGCGCTTTCAAGCGTGCCGCCCTTAAGCGTTGTGGTGGGAGCCTTAAGAATTACATTGCAGGCCTTAATTTCAGCCAAAACATCATCGGGGATAGCCTTATTGTGCGCAATGCGGTTTTCAATTGTAAGCCCCTCAATTGTGCGAATTTCAACCTTTCCTGCGGCTATTTCATCCTTTAAAATAAACTTTAAAAGTCTTTCGGATTCGGCTGAAATAATCGGTCCTATGCCGTCGCCGCCGCAAACACCGATGATTATTTTATCAAGCTTTTTATAATCGGTATAACGGTTATCCTGCTCCATTCGGCGTTCACGGGCAATTTGCTCGTTTAAAAGTGTGCGGAATTGTTCAACCGCGGCATTAATATACTGTTCCATTTTTTAACCTTCCTTTTTTGTGTATTCAAGCAGTCCGCCTGCTTTGAGAATTGCCTTTTGACGCTCCGTAAATGAGCATACAAGCGGAATTTCCGCACCCGTGGTTTCGTTTTTAAGGGTTATTTCACCGCTGTCCATACCGGCAAAAACATTTGTGAGGGTCAATTTATCGGTTTGCCTGAGCTTATCGTAATCCTCGGGATTTTTAAAGGTAAGCGGCATAATTCCCGCATTTATAAGGTTTGCAACGTGTATACGTGCAAAGCTTTTTGTAATTACGGCACGAACACCCAAATACATGGGAACCAACGCCGCGTGCTCACGCGATGAGCCCTGACCGTAGTTGCTACCGCCCACGATAATGCTTTTGCCGAGTGCCTTTGCCCTTTCGGGGAAGCTTTCGTCACATACAGCAAAGCAGAACTGCGAGAGATGCGGAATATTTGAACGGTAGGGTAAAATTTTCGCACCGGCCGGCATTATGTGGTCTGTTGTGATATTATCCCCAACCTTAAGCACAAGCTCTGCCGAAAGTGTATCCTCCTGCGGCTCCGACTTCGGGAAGGGCTTAATGTTAGGCCCGCGCATAACCTCAAGCTTTTCGGCTTCAGCGGGAGAAGCGGGTGCAATAACCGCGCTGTCATCAATTTTAAAGCATTCTGGCATTTTCACCTTAACCTCATCACCCAAAAGGCGCGGATCTGTAATTTCGCCTGTAAGTGCCGCGGCAACCGCCGTTTCGGGAGAAACCAAATAAACACTTGCATCCTTGGTTCCGCTGCGGCCAAGGAAATTGCGGTTAAAGGTTCTAAGCGAAACACCGGCGGAATTAGGTGAAAAGCCCATTCCGATGCAAGGCCCGCAGGCACATTCAAGCACTCTTGCTCCGCTTGCCAAAATATCGCTTAAAGCACCGCAATCGGCAAGCATTGTAAGCACCTGCTTTGAACCCGGAGAAATCGAAAGGCTGACAGAGGGTGATATTGTTTTACCCTTAAGCAGTGCCGCAACCTTAAGCATATCCAAAAGTGAGGAATTTGTGCAGGAGCCAATGCAAACCTGATCCACCTTTGTGCCCTTGAGTGACTCAACCGTAACAATATTATCGGGGCTGTGCGGGCAAGCAATAAGGGGCTTGAGCTCATCAAGGTTAATGTCAATAACCTTGTCATATACGGCATCGGCATCGCTTGAAAGCTCAACAAAGTCCTCTCCTCTGCCCTCGGCCTCAAGGAATTTCTTTGTTACCCCATCCGACGGGAAAATAGAGGTTGTAGCCCCAAGCTCAGTGCCCATATTGGTAATTGTGGCACGCTCCGGAACGGAGAGATGCTTAATGCCCTCGCCGCCCCACTCAATAACAGCGCCCACACCGCCCTTAACAGACAGTATACGCAGTATTTCAAGGCTTATATCCTTAGCTGTTACAAACGGCTTTAATTTGCCCGTTAAATTGACCTTGTACATTTTCGGCATTGTTATGTAATAAGCGCCGCCACCCATTGCAACCGCAACGTCAAGACCGCCTGCGCCCATTGCAAGCATACCGATGCCGCCGCCTGTCGGGGTGTGGCTGTCGGAGCCGATAAGTGTTTTACCGGGCTTGCCGAAGCGTTCAAGATGAACCTGATGGCAAATGCCGTTACCCGGGCGTGAAAAATAAATTCCGTGCTTTTTGGCCACCGACTGAATGTAACGGTGGTCATCGGCATTTTCAAAGCCGGATTGCAGGGTATTATGGTCGATGTAAGCAACGCTTCGCTCGGTTTTCACCCTGTCAAGACCCATCGTTTCAAATTCAAGATATGCCATAGTGCCGGTGGCATCCTGTGTTAAGGTTTGGTCAATCTTAAGCGCAACCTCGCTGCCCACCGTCATATCACCCGACAGCATATGTGCTTTAATAATTTTTTGTGCAATCGTGTAACCCATATAATCAATCCTTTCCGGTTATGTGCAGATAAGCGTTTTCAACGTGCTCTAAAGTATATTTTGCGGCAAGCGACGTATCCCCTTGCTCAATGGCCTCGTAAATTTTCCTGTGCTCCGCCACAGATGCCGCCGCCCTGCTCGTATTCGCAACAGAGGCACGGCGGTATTTTTGAATCTTCTTATGCAGAGGAACAAGTGTATCGTAAAATGCGGTGCTTCCGCTCAGCTTATAGAGTGTCTCATGAAAGCGACTGTCCATCAGCTTAATTTGATCGGGGTCATTTTTACCGAGATAAAATTCCTGAAATTCAAGAACCTCTTTTAATGCCTTTAATTGCTCATCGGTACGGTTTTCCGCCGCAAGAGCCGCAACCTGACATTCAAGACTTTTTCTTATTAAAAAAATATCCGCAAGGTCCTTTTCGGAAATACCTATCACCACAGAGCCCTTTCCCGATTCTTCAATAATGTGCTCCTGCTCTAAGCGCCTTAAAGCTTCCCGTATGGGGGTGCGGCTGACACCGAGCTCTGCACTCAGTTTACTTTCGGTAAGTATTTCACCGCGCTGATATTTGCCGCTTAAAATATCATTTTCAAGATGTGTGAAAACCTGGTCCGCAAGCGATACGGTCTTATGCTCAATCATACAAAAGCTCCTTTCCTAAAATCTTTTATCATTAAGCTTTTTAAGCTCACGTTCAAGCTCTCCGTCGGAAACGGCCGTCTGCCTGCCGTTTTGGTATTCCGCATCCACCCATTCCTTAAGTGCAATAACGGCAGGATCGCGCTTGTCAACTGTGCTTTCGCCCTTTAAGCCGTAATTGTGGTTTATCCAATAGGCAATTCCCGCAAGACCGCTTGTTTTACCCACCGAAACAGATGCCGGGCGGTTGAGAATTTTTTCGGTATCGAAAATATTGTAAATTTCTTCATCCTTCAAAAGCCCGTCGGCGTGTATTCCCGCCTTTGTAACATTAAAGTTTTTACCCACAAAGGGTGTCATCGGCGGTATTTTGTAGCCCATTTCACTTTTAAAGTATTCGGCAATTTCGGTAATTGCGGTTGTATCCATACCGTCAAGCGAGCCGCGTAACGAAGCATATTCCATAACCATAGCCTCCAGCGGAATGTTGCCCGTTCTCTCACCTATTCCCAAAAGTGAGCAGTTCACGGCCGAGGCACCGTAGAGCCACGCGGTTGAAGCATTTGCAACGGCCTTGTAAAAATCGTTATGACCGTGCCATTCGAGCATATCGCTCGGCACATCCGAATAATGCTGAAGTCCGTAAATTATTCCCGGAACGCTTCTCGGCAGGGCAACCTCGGGGTACGGCACACCGTAGCCCATTGTATCGCACGCACGAATCCTTACGGGTATGCCCGCATCGCGTGACATTTTCATCAGCTCATTTACAAAAGGAACAACAAAGCCGTAAAAATCCGCCCTTGTAATATCCTCTAAATGGCAGCGCGGCATAACACCCGCTTCAAACGCCTCGGAAACAGCCTCCAAATACATTTTCATAGCTTCACTGCGTGTTTTTTTAAGCTTTTTGAAAATGTGGTAATCACTGCACGAAACCAAAATTCCCGTTTCGCGTATTCCCAAATCGCGAACAAGCTTGAAATCTTCCTTGCTTGCTCTGATCCATGTGGTTATCTCGGGAAATTTCAGCCCCAAGGCCATACATTTTTCAATCGCTTCCCTATCCTTTTTGCTGTAAACAAAAAATTCCGTTTGGCGAATAATACCGTACGGTCCGCCGAGCTTTGACATAAGCTTGTAAAGATGAACTATCTGGTCCACGGTGTAGGGCTCAACCGATTGCTGCCCGTCTCTTAAGGATGTATCGGTTATCCAAATATCCTTCGGCATTCCCATAGGCACACGCCGATGGTTAAAGGCCACACGCGGTATGTCCTCATACGAATAAAAATCTCTGTATAAATTCGGCTCGGCTACATCCTGTAGGGAATATTTGTATGTATCCTGCTCAAGTAAATTTGTTTTGTTTGAAATTTCAAGCATATGCATCGCTCTTTTCTGTATCGTTGTATACAATTATACGTGTTTTACAGTATTTTGTCAAGCGTGAATATTTGTTTTTCTCATACAAATAATATGCGTGGTGATATTTACGGAAATTTTAAAAATTATTGTAACAACTACTGTTTCGATTATTGTGCTGTTTTTACTCACAAAGCTTGTGGGCAACAAGCAGCTTTCCGAGCTTAATATGTTCGATTACATTGTCAGCATTACAATCGGCTCAATAGCCGCCGAGCTTGCAACCGAGCTTGAAAATCCCGAGCAGCCGCTCACAGCCATGATTGCATACGGTGTAATTTCGTTCGGTGTATCGGTGCTGTGCTCAAAAAGCATTGTCGTCAGGCGAATTATATTCGGTCATTCGGTAATTCTTATGAAAAACGGTAAGCTTTATAAAAAAAGCTTTAAAAAATGCCGCCTCGATTTAAACGAATTTCTTATGCAGTGCAGACTAAACGGCTTTTACGATTTATCCGCCGTTGATACGGCCGTTATGGAGGCAAGCGGAAAAATAAGCTTTTTGCCCCGTGCCGCAAAGCGACCCGCCACACCCGAGGATCTGAAAATAGTGCCTACAGGCGAGGGCATTTTTCTTAACGCCGTAATGGACGGTGAGATTATGCACGAAAATTTAAGGGCCGTCGGCCGCGATGAAAAGTGGCTTTTATCTGAGCTTTTAGCGCATGGCTTTGCAGGTCCCGAGGGCATTTACCTTGCAATAATCGACGGCACCGGAACCATTAATGTCTTTGAGGATTGCGGCACCGCCGAAAAAACCGATTATTTTGAATGATTTTCAAAGCTCTATTTCTTTATTCAGTGCGAAGGAATAAATCACCGTCTTTTTAACCGGCATACCGAATATTTTTTCGCAGGCGGCGGCATAAATGGCAAGCTGTTCGCCGTAGGCCTCTATCAGTGCCTCGGGGGATGCTACACGGTCGGTTTTGAAATCAAGCACGGTAATTCCGCCGTTTTCCTCAAAGCAAAGGTCAACTGCCCCCTGCACTATAATTTTTTCGTTTTCAAAGCAAGCTGAGGGTTGCTCCACAAGCTCATTTGCGGGAATTTCGGTTAAAAATCGCATTTCACGCGATACCCGCGGTGATTTTTTAATGCGTGCAAAGAGCTCCCCGCCGAAAAATGCCGTAAGCTTTTCACGCGGTATGGCCGCAAGCTCACGCTCGCTAATGTATTGCCATTCGTAAAGCCTTTCAAGCTCGCTGTCAAGGTCATTGGCCTTATCAAAATAAATCAGTTCCATTACCCTGTGAATTGCGGTGCCGCGCTCTGCCGCGGTTATTCCGCCGCTACTCATAAAAGCGGGACGTGCCGAAAAAGCATATTTATCGTTCTCGGCGCGGTTGGCAATTGCCGAAACCGAGCTTTTGGCAGCAGTTTCGGTAAGGGCTTCATAAGGGTAGCGGTAGGAAATACTTGTCTTAACGGCTTCAATCAAGTCGTTATCAAGCTGCGGTTTTTCTTTTAAGGGCTCTGCCGCGGCCTGCTCATCGGTAGGATAAATTACATTGATTTTGATTTTGCTGTTTGTTTCGGCCGCAATAAGCCCTGTACCGCTGCCGCGGAGCTCTACACCGTCGGGGTGTATTAATGCAGTAGTCAAAAGCCATTTTGCATAAGACCTAAGGCGCGGCAAGAGCTTGTCGGGACGGCTCCCGCAAAGGAGCAGTGCCGAGCGCATTTCGGCAACGGCCTTTTCTACATCTCCCACAGAGCAAAGCATAACAAGCCTATCCTGTGTGCGGGTCATTGCAACGTAAAGCAGGCGAAGCTCCTCCTCGGCGGCGGTTTTGCGCATACCGTCGGCAATTACCTCGCGCCCTACCGTTGTAAGCTGTGTTCGCTCTGCTTCATCAAAATACTTAAAGCCTATTCCGCCGCCAAAGGAGTAAAGCGTGCTTTCACGCAAATCCGCCGAATTAAATTCGGCCGACATATCCGCAATAATGCAAACGGGAAATTGCAAGCCCTTTGAAGCGTGAATACTCATAATGCGCACTCCGTCACCCGCAGTTGCGGCTGCTGCTCTAAGCCCGTTTTGCGATTGCTTTTCAATGTATCTTACAAATCCGCCCACGGTTCCCGCATTGTCGCTTTCGTAGCTTGCGGCGTAATCGGCAAGGAGTAAAAGATTATTGCGCCGCCGCTCCCCGTCATTTTCGGCGGCAACGGTATTTAAATAGTCGGTTTCGGTAAGCAAGCGCATTATAAGCCGCGAAATCGGCAGGGTTACCGCAAGCAATCTGTAATGCTCAAGCAGCGACAGAACCTCTGCGGCGTGTTGGTTGCCGTTTTCCGAAGCAAAAATCAGTGCAGAATAAAGACTGCCTTTTTTGCGATTAATTCTGAGAAATGCAGTTTCCTCCGCATCGAATCCGAAAATGGGCGACATAAGCACCGTTAAAAGCTCTACATCGGATTCGGGGTTATCTATAACCTTTAAAAGTGCGGTAAAGGTTGCAATTTCAATTGCCTCGGCAAAGCCGGTGCCCGAGTAGCTTACCGGTATTCCGCGCGCACGAAGCACCTCGGCAATAATCGGAGCCTTGTTTCCCGGTGCACGCAAAAGAATTGCAAAATCCGAATACCGAGCCCTGCGCAATTCACCGTTTGCGCCCCTAACTGAGGGCGCACCTGCAACTGCCTCTGTAATCAAGTGCGCCATTCGTTCGGCCTCGGCGGTCAGCCTTTGCTCGGCGTTACCCTTAAGGCTTATAATATCAAGCTCAACGGGCGGCAATGAAGCCTCCGGATATTCAGCCGCGGGAATAAGTCGTTCCTCCTCATTGTAGCAAAGCTTTCCCGTTTTTTCGGTCATCATATGCTCAAAAAAGAAATTAATGTAGTCGCAGGCCTCGGCACGGCAACGGAAATTATTACCGAGAATAATCTTTTTCGGCTCCCCCGCCGCCGCCTCGCTGTAAAGCACGGCGGAATTTTTTCGCCGCATAAAATTTGCGGGGTCGGCACCGCGAAAGCCGTAAATGCTCTGCTTTACGTCCCCCACGGCAAAAAGCCTTTCACCATTGCGGGAAAGTATACGGAAAAGCGTATCCTGCAAATCGTTTGTATCCTGATATTCGTCAACCATAACCTCATCATATCGGTTAAGCAACTCATCCTCAGGATTGCTTTCTGCCTCGCACAGCAGCTTCAGTGCCATATGCTCTGTGTTGTGAAAGGTGAATACACCGCGTTCGCAGTACTCGGCAAACAGCTTTTCATCAAGCTCCGAAAGAATTTCCGAGAGTAGAGCCACCGCAGGTGCCAATGCCTTGTTGCGGCTTTCGACAATATCACGCGGGGCACAAAACAGCTTTTTAAGAGCTTCAATATCCTTTTCGCAGTATTTAAAGGCAAGCTTTACCGCCGCAGCGGGCTCTGAGCCCGAAAGCCCGTTTGCACGCGGTAAAGTCGGCAAGGCGAATTGCAAAAGTGAATTGTAAATTTCATCCCAGTCACCGCTTTGCGCCGCAGTATGCAGTCTTTCCGCTATCTTTGAAGCAGAAATTATTTCGGGCATATATTTTTCTGCGGTTTTTTCATCACCGAAAGCGGCATCGGCAGCCTCGGCCAAAAGCGAGCGTATATTGTCGCTCACGCTTTCGGCCTCTGTCACGGCATATTTGTACCAGGCATTATCGGCATCAAAGGGCTTGTAAAAGCTATCGGGCAGCGAAGCTATCCACTCAAGCGGAAAAGCAAGCTGGCGACTGTAATCGTACATTCTGAGCACAAGTGAAGAAAAATTACCGTCATCATATTCCGCACCTACGGTATCAAGCAAATTTACAAAAACAGGATTTTCCGCTTCATAATGCTTTTCGAGTATTTTTTTCAGCACTGCTTCATCTGTTTGTCGCAGTGTTGCCGCATCTCCTATTTTAAAATCCGGCATTACCCCAACGCGCTCAAAGCATTCACGCACAAGGTCAATACAAAAGGAGTCAATTGTGCAAATTTTTGCGTTGCAAAGCAATTGACGTTGCTTTAAAAGCGCAATGTCGTTCGGATTGGCACGGCATTCATCGTCAAGCCGCTTTTCAATGCGGGTTCGCATTTCGGCAGCCGCCGCATTTGTAAAGGTAACTATCAAAAGGCGGTCGGCGCTTACGGGCTTTACTTCATCGGTCAGTCTTTTAATAACACGCTCAACAAGCACGGCCGTTTTTCCTGAGCCCGCCGCGGCAGAAACCAGCACGTTTCCCTCGGCTTCAATTGCGGCCTGCTGTGCCCTTGTTGCCTTAAATGCCATCCTCATCACCCTTTCTCAGCGTTTCAAATATCTCATCGTTTTTAAGGTCGGGCACCTGTCTGGCACGGTCCTCATCATGTCGGCAAATCGCCGCAAAATCACAATATTTGCAAGCCGGCATTTCGCGTCCGTCGGTCGGGCTCACGGCTACCTCGCCTCCGGCTATGGCATTACCTGTTTTGCGCATTAGGCGCTCAATGTAATCGAAAATAACCGAAAATTCTTCCGACGAAATAAACGAGGTGCAGGTTTTTTTAAGCTCTCCGCCCTTTGTGAGTGAATATTTAGGAATAAATTCACCCTCATGTGCTTTGTCCATTGCGGTTACAATTTCTTCCTCCCGGCGAACAAGTCCGTTCATTGCCATGCCGCGATTTGCGGTATCCCGCTTTGATGGCATATAAAGTATGCCCGCTGCCCTATCGTCCGGCAGACCGCTTCCGCGCACTGCACAGTAAAGATAAATGAGCATTTGCATATTAAGTCCGAACAGAATGTCCGGCAGCTTAAATTTGCGGCTGCCTGTTTTGTAATCTATAACACGTATGTAACCGCGGCAGGTATCAACACGGTCAATGCTACCCGAAAGCAAAAGCTTTCCACCGTCAAAGGGAAATTCAGCGTTTTCAATTTCAAGCTCACAGGCGGCAGGCTCAAAATCACTTTGCGCAAATTCAAGAGCCAGCCTGTGTGCAACCTCTTTAACTGCGCGCGAAATGCGCACGGCCAAAAAGCGGGCGCGTGCCGTTTCAACCGAGCGGTAACCAGCAACCCCATCAAGGTAGTCGTTCATATATTCATCTATCAATCGGTCGGTCTCTTGCCTTTCAAGTCGGCTTATTTCCTTGCCGTAGGTCTTAATAAGCCGCTCAAGGCAGTAGTGCACCACTGTTCCGCGCTGTAAAACATCAAAATCGGCAGGTTGCAAGCGCTTAACACCAAGGCCGTAGCGACAAAAATAGCCGAATTTGCACCTGCTGAAGCTGTCAAGCCTTGAAGCCGACATTTTAATTCTTTCACCGTAAAGACCGTGCGCCGCTTCGGGTGATATGCGTTTCTCGGTTTTATTAAGCTGTTTAACGGTGTATTCCACCCGTGCCTGCAGCTCAGTTCCGTTAAGGGCAGCCATAAGCTCGG
>CAZKUO010000038.1:0-15677 GCA_964555975.1 uncultured Ruminococcus sp.
TTTATTGAAGGAATTAGATTTACTGCCACCAATGTTTTTCTGTTTATATTTGGGTCTGAACATAACTTGATATTGACAATGAGCAAGTATGATTTATTTGAAGATATTGGAATGAACTTTCCCGAAACAGAAGCAATCCTTAATATTACATCACATAAATAGATGCAAAAAGCATATGAGAGAACTTAAAAAATCTCTCATATGCTTTTCAAACAAATTAATCGCTTACCGAAAGCCGCTTTAATTAAGCAATGCTCTATCGTTTGCAAATTCCTCGCCGCTAAGCTTGCCGAATGCTTCCAAAAGGTATTCAACGGTGAGCTTTTTCTTTTCCTCACCCGAAACATCTAAAATAATTTTTCCGTTATTCATCATAATAAGCCTGTTCCCGTGGGCGATTGCATCCCGCATATTGTGGGTTACCATTAATGCTGTGAGTCCCTCCTCGGCTATAAACTTATCCGAAAGGGCAAGCACCTTTGCGGCGGTTTTGGGGTCAAGGGCCGCCGTGTGCTCATCAAGCAGTAAAAGCTTAGGCCTTTGCATTACGGCCATAAGGAGTGTTAAAGCCTGCCTCTGCCCGCCCGAAAGCAGACCCACCTTTGCCGAAAGCCTGTTTTCAAGCCCCAAATCCAGCTCCTTGAGCATAGCCTTAAAGCGCTCACGCTCATGCTTTTTTATTGCCCAGTTAAGTCCGCGGTGTTGACCTCTCCTTGAAGCCAAAGCCATATTTTCCTCTATCCACATATCCGCGGCGGTGCCCATCATCGGGTCCTGAAAAACACGTCCCAAGTATTTTGCACGCTTATGTTCGGGCAGTCGTGTTACGTCAATGCCGTCTATTACTATGCTTCCGCTGTCAACCGGGTAAACGCCCGCAATCATATTAAGCATTGTGGATTTCCCCGCGCCGTTACCGCCTATAACAGTGACAAAATCGCCGTCGTTAAGGGTTAAATTAAGCCCGTTAAGTGCCTTTTTTTCATTGATTGTTCCGGGGTTAAAGGTTTTATAAACATTAGTGATTTCAAGCATTTTCCTGCCCTCCCGAAGCCTTTTTCACATTTCTTTCGGCAAGCCCGGCTTTCCAATAAGGTATTCCCAGGAAAAGGGCAACCACAGCCGCCGTGAGCATTTTAAGGTCGTTTGCGGGGAGACCGAGCCACAGCACAAAGGAAATTACAATGTAATAAATGATTCCGCCGAGCACAGCGCCTAAAAGCTTAAGCGCAAAGTTTTTAAAGATTTTCGCAAAGGCAACATCACCGATTATTATTGCCGCAAGGCCTATAACTATTGCTCCGCGCCCCATATTAACATCCGCAAAGCCCTGATACTGCGCAAGCAGTGCGCCCGAAAGCGCCACTATACCGTTGGAAATAACAAAGCCGATAATTTTGTTTGTGGCGGTGTTTATTCCGTTGGCGCGCGCCATAGCCTGATTGCAGCCCGTAGCTCGCAGTGAATGGCCGAGCTCGGTACCGAAAAACCAGTAAAGCACTGCAATTATAACAATTATAAACAGCGCGCAAACGCAAAGAGATTTATTAATACTGCGCAGGGTGACCAGCAAAATATCCTTAAACTTCATAACCGAAAGCGGCACATTTGCACTGCCGCTCATAATGCGCAAATTGATTGAATAAAGGGCAATTTGAGTAAGTATTCCCGCAAGAATGGGGGGAATACCGAATTTGGTATGCAGTACTCCCGTAATAAGTCCCGCGGCACAGCCCGCAAGCAGACTTAAAAGCATTGCAAGGTATATGTTCATACCGGCAGTGGTGCAAACAACCAAAACCGCTCCGCCCGTTCCGAAAGAACCGTCTACCGTTAAATCGGCAAGATCGAGTATTTTGTAGGTTATGTAAACCCCAACGGCCATAATCCCCCATATTGCGCCCTGAGCTATGGCACCGGGCATTGAATTTAAAAACGAAAGCATTTTTCAATTCCTTTCATACTGATATTTGCTTATAAACCTGCAACAGACGATAGGAAGGCAGAGCCCTCCTATCGTCTGAAAAGCGTAAAATTTTAATCGGAAATTTCGGTGTAATCGGCAGGCACCGTGATACCGAGGGCAGTGCAGCGTGATGCGACATACTTTTTCGTGAGGTCACTTGCAAAGCCGATTTCCATATCTGCCGGATTTTTACCGTTTACAAGAATTTCATAGGCCATTTCGCCCGCCTCAAACCCGAGGCTGTAATAATCTATTGAGAGGGTGGCTATTCCGCAGCCCTTACAAATTCCGGCCTCGCCCGCTATAATCGGAATACGTGCGGGCTCTGCAATATTATTTACAATTTCGGTGTTGGAGGCCATTGTATTATCGGTCGGAATATAAATAACATCCACCTCGGCACAGGCAGCGGTTACCACCTGAGCCAAATCGTTAGAATCGGCACTTGTAAACTCCTTGGTTTTAAGACCCGCCGCCGAAAGATGCTTTGCAATAACGGTGGCCTGATATTTTGAATTGGCTTCACCCGAGCAGTAAAGTATTCCGACATTTTTAGCCCCCGGCACCAATTCCTTAATCATTGCGGCCTGACGGTCGAGAGGAGCCAAATCGGAGGTGCCTGTAACGTTAATTCCGGTTTTACCCGACCAATCGTCGATTTGCAGTGCGGTTGCATAATCGGTTACCGAGGTTGCAACTATCGGAATACTGTCCGTAGCGGAAACAGCCGCCTGTAAAGCGCCTGTTGCGTTTGCCATAATAAGATCAACATTGCCCGAAACAAACTGATTTACTATTGTGGAGCAGTTTGCGGACTCACCCGAGGCATTTTGCTCATCAAATTCAACATCATCCCCGAGCTTTTCCTTAAGGGCAGCCTTAAAGCCCTTTGTTGCGGCATCAAGCGCATCATGCTGAACAAGCTGGCAAATACCAACGGTATACTTTGCTTTTTTTCCGCCGCAGCCGGTAAGTGCGACACAAAGCACGGCAACAAGCGAAGCGGCCGTGAGAATTGCAAGAATTTTTTTGATTTTCATAAAGCATCTCTCCTTAGTAAAGGATTATATCGCTTTAAAGCGATAAAGTCAAGTGCTTTTTTTACACATTTTAAAATTCTTGCTTATTTTTCGTGGCAGAGGTAAATCTTGTAGCTTCCGTTACCGTATTTTTCAACAAAATCACGACTGTTGCCTATGTTTACACTGCTGCCCGTAGGTATTTTTTTCGTAAGGCACTCATATGAATAGCATTCGTCACCCGCAACTATACTTATGCCGTCTGAGCTTGCCACTTCAACAATACAGCTCCCCCTTGTATGCCCGCCTATTCTAATCGCCCGCACACCGTCGCAAACCTGAATTTGCTCGTCAAAAATACGAATATCGGTGTTTTCCTTCAAATAATCCTTTCCGCAGTTATATTCTTCCTTTTGAATATATACCATGGCATTTTTAAAGCAACCGGCACACTCAATATGGTCATGATGTGCGTGGGTTATAATCAAATCTGTTATATTGTCGGTTGAAACACCCAGGCTTTCCAGTGCTTTTACGGGGCCTGTAAAATTTGTCATATCAAAGCCCGGCATAGTCACACAGCCGGCATCCACCAAAATATTGCGATTTTCGGTTTTAATTAAATATATCATAAACACTATGGGGCGGAATTTATCCTCCGCCCCGTTTTTGAATATCATACCTTCCGACAAAACCGAATTTGCATATTCCACGGGTATGATTTCCGCTTTTTTCATTATACAGTAAGTACTACCTTTCCCACATTCTCGCCCCGGTAAAGAATATCCTGTGCGGCAGCGGCCTCGGTTATCGGCAAAACCTTATAAATTGTAGGCTTAACCTCACCGCTTTCAACCTTGGGCCAAACATCACGTACAAGGCTTGCCAAAATTTGCGCCTTAACCTCGGGTGTTCTTGAGCGGAGCGTGCTGCCGACAATGCGAACATTTCTCACGTATATATTTTTAAGATCGATTTCGGTCTTCTGCCCTGCCAATGCCGCAATCATAATCCAACGTGCACCGTGTGTTAAATAATGTATGCACTTGCCCATAATTTCGCCGCCGAGGCAATCAATCGCCACATCAACACCGTGACCGTTCGCAAGCTCCTCTTTAAGCACCTCGGTAATATCCTCCTTGGTGGTAACAACAACCCTGTCGGCATTAAGAGGCTTTATGGATTTAGCTATTTCGTCCGAAAGAACGGTTGTTATTACCCTAACGCCGAATGCCTTTGCCATTGGGATAATAACGCTTGCCAGGCCGCTCGCGCCCGCATTCATAAGCAGTGTGTTGCCCGCTTTGATTTTTCCCTCAATGAAAAGATTAAGGTAAGCCGTGGCGAATGCTTCGGGAATTGCCGCCGCCTCTACCATTGAGCAGTTCTTCGGCACGGGCATAAGCATATCGTACTTAACGTTGGCAAATTCGGCATAACCGCCGCCGCCGAGAAGCGCGCAAACCTTATCACCAATCTTCCAATCGGATTTTTGCTTTGCACCGTCTGCTATTTCAACAATAGTGCCCGCAATTTCAAGCCCCATCCACTCGGGGCAGCCCTCCGGCGGAGGATAATCACCCTCACGTTGCATTAAATCGGCTCTGTTCAGTGCAGCCGCCTCAATTTTAACAAGGCAATCGTCATTTCCCAAAATCGGGTCCGGAACATTATCCCATCTTAAAGTTCTGTCATCATTTACAAGTATTGCTTTCATAATTGCTCCCTCAGCTTTAATATTTTAAATCTTCATTGTGTCCCTTATTATTTTAATATCCTTTAAAAGCGGTTGCAGCGGTGTTGCAAGCTCGTCATACTCGGGAACGCAAAGATACATGGCACAGCCAAGCTCTCCGCCAACCCTTCTGAGCAGTCCGCAGCTTCCGCCGCAAAGAAACAAAAACGGTATATCAAGCTTTTCCTTTAAAACGGTAATGGTTTTAAGACTTTCAAGCTGTTGCTCCAAGCTGTCGGCCTGAATAACGATTTTTGCAAGGTCCGCTCCCCTTTTCTGCTGTTCAAGGGCGATTTCAACAACTGTGTCGGTATCCATATACTTATGGGTATGTGCCGACATAAGAACCTTTGCGCCCTTTTCGTGTATACGTGCAATCAAAGCTTTTTGCTTTTCAATGGCCGCACTGTCCCTCGCAACCTCGTCGGGTCTTGGGTCATATAAATCGCACATAACATCACAAAGGTCAAAGCCGTGCTCTGCCAGCTCCAGCATTTCCTCTGCAAGAGTATCATCCGACTTGCCGGTGTTTTTACCGTAGCGATAATTCGTAACATATGTGGGAAGTCCCTTTGCCGAGGCATAGCTCACAAGGTCATCATAAACCGCCGAATTGCGGTATTCGGGGGAAAACTGCTCAAACTGAATACCGTAGGCTTCAGCACCGCCGAAACAGCAAACATCCATAAGATGCTTTATTCTCACGGGATTATCTGCCTGAACCATTGCCGTAAGAATAGCTTTATCATTGCCGAAAAAACTTCTTTTCACAGCTAACAAGACCTTTCCGCCGCATTGCGACCGCCGTCAATCATAATGTTTTCGCCGTTTATAAACTGTCCCTTTTCAGAAGCTATAAACAAAACAAGATCAACAATCTCCTGCGGGTCGGCGGCACGTCCGAGCAGAGTTTTCATACTTGCCATTGCAGCTCTTGTAAGCACGGGGCCGGGAGAAACGCAAACACAGCGAATGCCGTATTTTGAACCGTACTGTGCAACCGATTTTGTCAGCCCGTACATAAGACCCGCCTTTGAAACGGGATAATCCATTCCGTAAGCGTCACCCTCAGCCCCCGTGATTGAGCCGATGTTCACAATAAGACCGCTTTTTTGCTCACGCATTTGCTTTAAAGCAGCGTGTGCAAAATAAAACGGACCCTTTAAATTAAAATCTATTCCCCAATCGAAAACATCTATGGGAACATCGGGAAATTCGGGGTATTTTTCTCTGTCGACATTAAGCATTCTTCTTGCCGTGCCGCCTGCAAAGTTGCAAACAATATCAATACTGCCGAAGGCTTCAACAGCTCTGTCCGTCACGGCACACACCTGCTTGTAATCACGAACATCGCAAACCGCGCCGATTGCTTTGCCGTTACCGCTTGCATTAATCTCGGCAACCTTTTCTTCGAGCACAGCCTCATTTATGTCACACATAACAACATTACCGCCAAGCCTTGCAAAATTTTGCGCAAACAAAAGCCCCATGCCGGATGCCGCCCCTGTTGAAATTGCCGTTTTACCCGTGAAATCCATATCAAATTCAGCTCCTTTGTTTTTAATAATTCTAACACCGCGCTATCTGCAGGTCAATAAACAAAGCCGATACTTTTTAACTTTTTCGATACAAAATAATTGCATCTGCACACAAAACGCGGTATAATCGTTTTGAGGTGAAATTCTATGCAAGAACTAAAGCAAATAACCGTAACGGGTATAAGAACCGTTACGGTAGTTGAAAAGGCGGGTCGAATATACAAATGTGAAAATCGTCCCACATATGCACTTTCATTTTGCAAAAGCGGTAAAATAACCTACAGTCACCGAGGTCGACAATATGTATCGGTGCCGAGCAATGCCGTAATAATACCTATGGGTGCCTGTTATGAGCTGTACCAAAATGATGACGGTGAATTTCCTCTGATAAATTTCACCTGCACCGAGTGTTTTACGGATGAATTTAAGCTGATACCGCTTGTAAATCCAATGATGTATTTCGGTGAATATGAAAAAATCCGCCGTTTGGAGCTTGGCCACGGCGGAAGACTGAAAATGATGAGTATTTTTTACGAAATGCTGAACAGGCTTTCAGATGAACAAAGGCAGGAAAATCCCCATCTTCGCGGTATTGTGCGCTATATTTCGGATAACATAAGCAATGCCGAGCTTTCAAACACGGAAATTGCGGAAAATGCGGGTATAAGCGAAATATATATGCGTAAGCTTTTTTCCGCAGGCTACGGGCTTTCACCAAAGCAATACATAACCGAGCTGCGAATGGAAAAATCCCGCAAGCTGCTTGAGGAAAATCAAATTTCCGTTTCGGCAGTGGCAACACAATGCGGATTTTCAAGTGTTTATCACTTCTGCCGTGCATTCAAGCAGCACTCGGGGCTGACACCGACCGAATACAGGCGGCGCAACACAATTGAAGCAAGCTAAAGATATTTACGCTTGGCAGCGCAAATTTCATTAATAAATCTGTTATCAAGTTCTGAGAGCCTGTAGCCGCCGCGATAAATCAAAACATCGGTATATACCTTTTCATTATCGGCACATTCACGCTCAACAAGGCCGTAGCCCGAGCAAAGCTCCTGCGGGACAGAGGAAACCCACATAAAAGCATTTTCCAGCCTTTGCAAAAGCTTAAACTGAGTGCCGCGCTCAAAAATATAAATGTGCTTATCCACACTGCCGGAGAGCTCGTCCTTTTTAACATCACTGAGCGGCAGTGACGGAACATACGGGTCGGCATGGCTGATTTCCGTAAAAGGTGCCAAATCCTTTTTGAAAATCTGCTTCTTTTCGGCCAACGGATGCTTTTTTGACATAATCAGCTTATATTTGAAATCTGTAATTGTTTCGGCTGTAAGGCGTTTTTCCTCAAACAAATCGGTAAAATATTTTTCAAACACGGTTTGAAAGCGAACAACCGCCAAATTATAATTTCCGTTCACAACATTTTCTATTGCGCGGCGCGAATTTGTCTCCTTATAAAACACGGTTGCGGGAAGCTCGGGGTCAATGCTGCGTGCAAATTCCGCAAAGGCATAAGAAATATAGCTTGCCCGCGGAACGCACACCGAAAAGCGTTGCTGCGGCTTGCGGCCGCTTTTGTAAATTTCTTCAACCTCATCCACCTGGCTTATAATTCGCCTTGCATACTGCAAAAATTCTTCACCCTCGGGTGTTACGGTTATCCCCTTTGAATTTCGTTTGAAAATGGTAATGTTAAGGCTTTCTTCAAGCTCCTTAACCGCACGTGAAAGATTGGGCTGACCCATAAAAAGCTTTTGCGCGGCACGGCTTATGGACTTTTCATTTGCTATTTCCACAACATATTTCAGGTGTAATATATTCACACGGCTTCACTCCCCTGCCACACTATTTTACCGCCGAATACAAAATTTGTCAATAACCGCAGGACACGATAAGCGAAATACTAATTCCCGCATTCTATACTTATCCTGTTGAAAATATCAAGTATATCCTCAACGGTTGAATTTGCCTTTTCCGCACCGGCTTTATCAAGTATAATATTGCCGCGATCCATCATTAAAAGCCTTGTGCCGTATTCCACGGCATAGCGCAGATTGTGTGTTACCATAATGGCGGTGAGCTTTTTTTGCCGCACAAGCTTATCGGTAAGCTCCATAATCAGCTCGGCTGTTTTCGGGTCAAGGGCAGCGGTGTGCTCATCCAAAATCAAAAAATCAATCGGTGTCATGGTGGCGGTTAAAAGTGAAACCGCCTGCCTTTGCCCGCCCGAAAGCGCGCCCATTTTAACATTAAGCTTGCTTTCAAGCCCCAAGCCCAGTGTAGCAAGCTGCTCACGGTAGCAGTCAATTCGCTTTTTGTTAATTGCGGGTGAAAGCCCGTAGGACTTACCCTTGTTATCCGCAAGGGCCATATTTTCAAGTATTGTCATATTCGGGCAGCTCCCCATTGCGGGATTTTGATAAACCCGCCCGATTTGCGCATAGCGGCGAAAATCCTTTTTTCGGGTTACGTCTTTACCGTTTATAAGCACCCGACCGCCGCTTGCGGAAATACTGCCGCAAATAATATTTAGCATAGAGGTTTTTCCCGAGCCGTTACTGCCCACAACCGAAACAAATTCGCCGTCGTTCACGGTTAAATTGAAATTATCAAACAGGCAAAGCTCTGTAACCGAGCCGGGATTGTATATCTTTGATATATTTTCAAGCTGTAGCATTTCTATTAAGCCCGCCTTTCCCGAAATTGCCGATTACCAAAATTGCCAAGAACAGAACCGCCGTTATCAGCTTTAAAAGATTTGCCGGAAGCCCCAGGCTTATTGCAAGCTGAATACAGGCCTTGTAAATTACACTGCCCGCAATAACCGCCGTGGTGCCCTTTACAAAATCAAGCCTGCGGAAAACGGTTGTGCCGATTATAACAGCCGCAAGGCCGAAAACCATTTGCCCCGTTCCCATCATAGCTGAAAAAGAGCGCTGCTCATGGCAAACCATAGCCCCCGAAAGTGCCACAAGGGCATTTGAAATTACAAGGCCTATGATTTTCACCCTGCCCATATCTCTGCCGAGGGTTGTCACAAGGGTTGAATTATCCCCCACTGCCCTTAGCAAAAGGCCGCTTTTGGTTTTAAAATAAACATCAAGCACAAGCTTGCAAAGCAGCATAAGCAGTGCCGAAATTATCAGCTTGCGCACAATAAGGCTTGTGCTGCCAAAGAGAGACATTACAAGCTCCGTGCCGAAAATTGTGTTTATACTGCGCGGAACCGAAAGGTTTGAACCTGCAATCTGCAAATTTACCGAAAAAAGCGCGGTCATTGTAATTATTCCCGCAAGCAAATCACGCACACCGAGGCGAACGTGTATAAGCCCGGTGATAAGCCCCGCAGCTGCTCCCACGCAAACCGCCGCAAGGAGTGTGAGATACGGATTCACACCCCGAACCAGCAAAACCGCCGTAACCGCCGCACCGAGCGGGAAACTGCCGTCCACCGTTAAATCGGGGAAATCGAGTATTTTGTAGGTAATGTAAATACCGTAGGACAAAATCGCATAGATAAAGCCCTGTGTTAATGTACTGAGTATTAATTCAAGCATAGCCTTACCTCTCAGTCAGTAATATGTGTTGCATTTTCAATATCCGCCGGAATTTCAATTCCCAATTCTGAGGCGGCGCCGTCGTTAATATAAAGCGCATATTCCGTAACGGTTTCATACGGTATTTCGGAGGCCTTTTTTTCGCCCTTTAAAATTTGTGCCGCAAGCTTACCCGCCATTTTTCCAAGCTCCACATAGTCTATTCCGGCAGTGGCAATGCAGCCCTTGTTTACCTGCTCGATTTCACTGCCGTACACGGGGATTTTTGCGGCATTTGTTTTTTCCAAAATTGAGGGCAAAACACCCACAACACCGTTATCTGTTAAGTTGGTGAAGCAATCCACCTTTTTGCTTATCAGTGTATCGGCCGCCTGCGTAACCGAGGACTGGTCGGCAACACCAACGGCCTCTATCACAAAGCCGTAAGCCTCGGCAAACTTTTTGTACTCCGCCACGGCGGATACGGAATTAGGCTCACTTGTTGTGTAGATTATGCCTATCGTCTCGGCAGTAGGTTGAAGCTTTCTTATAAGCTTTAATTGGGCTTCAACGGGTAGCTTATCCGAAACACCGGTAATGTTGCCGTCGGTCAGGGCGGCCTTTTCGGGGTCGCTTATCGCATTGAAAACAACCGGTATGTTTTTATCCTCGGCGGCGGCGTAGCAGGCAGTGGCCGAGGGGGTTGCAATGGCACACATAAGTGCAACATTTTTTGAAGAAAAGCTCTGCGCTATTTGCGTGGCGGCAGAATTGTCAAACGAGGCGTTTTGGTAATCTACCGTAAAATCCTTGCCCTCGGCAAGTCCCGCCTCGGCAAGCCCGAGCAAAAAACCCTCACGGCAGTTATCAAGTGAGGTGTGCTCGCCGTATTGATTAATGCCGATAACCGGCACACCGCCGCTTCCTCCGCAGGCGGTAAGGCACAAGGCCAAGGCCGATATTGTTAATATTATTGCAATTACCTTTTTCATTTCAATCTCTCCGTAATCAAGTATTTTTAAATAGCATTAATCACTGCTTTCGCCATCGTCTGCTCAGTATAAACAATGCAATTCCTCCGAATCCAAAATAAAAAAAGCCTTATCCCATAAAAATTATGGGACAAGACTTGAAAAATCCTGCGGTACCACCCAAGTTGCCTGAAAAGGCCGCTCAAACAGGGCACTTAAATGCCCCACGCCCTGATAACGGGTGCGCTCCCCGTCGGCCGCTACTCACTTTCGCTTTCGTGCCGCCCTCATAAGTCCATTCACAATACTCTCCGCCACGACCCTTTCACCGCCGGCCGCTCGCTTGAGACATAAAATACTGCTACTATTCTCAATCACAGGTTTAAAAACTATATTAACAATATATCACGGTAATTAAATATTGTCAAGAAAATCTTTTCTGTAGTCAAGACCGAAAGCATCGGCAACGGCCTTTAATTCATCATCGTGAATGGTATTCAAGTGCGGCAGATGTGCGGTAAGCATATAAAGCTGAGCCGCCTTTTCAACCGTTTCTATAAGTCCGAAGGTTTCGTCCATATCGCGGCCGGCACCGTAAATGCCGTGAAGACCCCACACCACAAGTCGGTAATCCTTCATCTTTTCGGCCGTGGCAATGCCTATTTCGTTGTTTCCGCAAACCATCCACGGCAAAACACCGATGCCGTCCGGGAAAACAACAATACACTCGGTGCACATTTCCCAAATGGTGTGTGTGAACTTTTTGTCATCCAGCTCATGAACGTGTGTCATAGCCAATGTATTTGTGGGGTGTGTGTGCATAATCACACGGTTTGCGGGGTCCTTTTTAAGCCTTGCAATGTGGCTCATCAGGTGTGCGGGTAGCTCACTTGTGAATTTTCCGCCGTCCTTGTAGCCCCAAAGCAGCTCTGCCGTTGTTCCGTCCTCAGCAATGCGGATTATGCCGAGATTGGTTTCGGGATCGTCCTCAACGTTTTTAAAATATTTGCCGGTGCCGGTCACAATAAAGATTTTGCCGATAAGCTCCTTAGCATCAAAGCCGGTGGGAATGGTGCGCAAAACCCTGTTAAGGTCAAGATATTCGGCAACCTCTTTTTCCTCAAGCATATAGCTTATGTTTCCGCCGTTGCGCTCGTCCCAGCCCTGACGGTACATATTTGCGGTAATTTTTTTCATTTCCTCCACAAAGGGAGCATTAAGTATGTTAAGCATTTTAAATTCAACCTCTTTTTGCCAATATTTCAGTTTCGTATTTTTTAACCGTTTCAAACCATTCGCCGTCAAGCGGAGCCCCGCAAACGCGGCAGTATTCATCCCAAACCTCACCGAAGGGCATTGTTTTAAGCTCCTCGGTGCGCACCATAAGCTCGGTCCAATTGTCGGCATTTTGCAGGTCGGTCATATCGGGGGTGAGCAGTGCCGAAAGCAAAGCCTTTTGAACGTTTCTGAAGCCCACCGTCCAAGCGGAAATTCGGTTTATTGAAGCGTCAAAATAATCAAGTGCTATTTTAACCCTGCCGTCCAAGCCGCCGCAGCGCACTATTTCCTTGCAGATTTCACGCGTTTCGTCATCAAGCAAAACAACATGGTCACTGTCCCAACGTATGGGGCGCGTAATGTGCAGTGCAATTTCGGGGAAGAAAGCAAGCAGCGCGGGTATTTTATCCGATACAACCTCTGTGGGGTGGTAATGGCCGTTATCCATAAGGGGTATACATTTTTCCTTGTTTGCCGCGGCGTAGGAAAGTGAAAATTCCGCACTGCCAACGGTATAGGCTTCAACACCTATTCCGAAAACCTTGGACTCAACACAGGGCTTAACCTTGTCAAAATCAAAGGGCTCGGAAAGTATTTCGTCAATCGACTCCCTATAGCGCACACGCGGGCCCATTCTGTCGGCGGGAATATCCTTAAAGCCGTCACCCGTCCAAATATTCATAACGCAGGGCTGACCGAGCTCCTCGGCCAAATATTGCGAAATTCTTATACAGGCCTTGCCGTGCTCAATCCAAAATCTGCGGGTTTCCTCATTCGGGCTTGAAAGGGTAAGCGGGTCACACTTCGGGTGTGAAAAGAAGGTCGGGTTAAAATCGCAGCCCAGTCCCCTTTCCTTGCAAAAATCCACCCACCTTTTAAAGTGCTTGGGCTCTATTTTATCCCTGTCAACCCAGCCGCCGTTTTCCTCATCGAAAATTGCGTAGCAGGCGTGCAGATTAAGCTTTTTTGCGCCGGGGCAGAGCTTTAATACCTCATCAATATCGGCCATAAGCTCCTCGGGTGTGGTGGCACGTCCCGGGTAATTTCCCGTTGTTTGAATACCGCCCGAAAGTGCACCGACCTTTTGGTCAAAGCCGCGAACATCATCTCCCTGCCAGCAGTGCAAAGCAACCGGCACACTTTTCAGTGTGTTTATTGCCTTATCCGTGTCCACTCCGAGCTTTAAGTATTTTTCCTTTGCGTAAGCGTAGCTGCTCATAATTTATACCTCCGTTATACTGAAAGAGCTTTTAACAATTTCTCTTGCCTTTTCAAGGGTAAGGCTGCTATCCGAATACATAAGCTGTGCAATAAGATTGCCTATTGCAGTGGCCTCGGTCGGCCCCGCAAGCACACGCTTGCCGGTGTATTCACGTGTGAGCCTGTTCAGGTAGCTGTCCTTACTGCCGCCGCCGATTATATTAATAAGCTCAATTTGCTTTCCGCTCGCCTTTTCTATTATTTCAACCGCCGAAGCATAGGAGGCGGCAAGTGAACGGTAAACCGATGAGAGCACATCGGCCACAGGCAAATCGGGGCGCTTTAAATAGCCGCGCACTGCCTCAATCATATTTTCCGGTGCGGTAAATTCGGGTGCGTTGGGATCTATAAGCTCTTTAAAAGTGCTGCCCTCGGCCATATGCATCATTTCATCGTAGGTGTATTTTTTATCAAGATTTTTTCTTATATTCTGGAACAGCCACATACCCATAAAGTTCTTTAAAAAGCGGTAACGCCGGTTAATTCCGCCCTCATTTGTAAAGCCGCCGTTCATAGCCTCCGCGGTTAAAACGGGCTCGGCATTTTCGGTGCCTATAAGGCTCCACGTGCCCGAGGATATGTAAACCCCGTTATCCCCCACGGGACAGGCCGCAACAGCCGAGGCCGTATCGTGCGAGGGACAGAAAATAACAGTTGTGTCAAAGCCTAGCTCTGCGCGTGTTTCTTCGCTGAATCGCCCTATCGGCTCACACGGCATTGAAAGCGGAGCCAAAATTTCCGTTTTAATTCCCAAAAGCTTTAAAAGCTCGGTGTCACGCTCGGCCGTTTTCGCATTTACAGTGGCGCCCGTGGTGGCATTGGTATATTCGCTTTTCATAACACCCGTAAGGCGGTAAGAAATATATTCGGGTATCATAAGCGCGTGAGCGGCGTTATCAAGTCTGCCGTCCTTCTTGTCGCGGTAAAGCTGGTAGAGTGTGTTAAAATTAATTGCCTGTATGCCCGTTCTTTCAAACAGCTCACGGCGCGGTATTATTTTATCTATTTCCTCTTTTATCCCCTCGGTGCGGCTGTCACGGTAGGAGTACACCGGAGGTATTAATTCCCCGTTTTTATCAAGCAGGGCATAATCCACACCCCAGGTATCAATTGCAACGGTTTCCGGCAGTCGCCCGTCTGCGGCACAGGCACGCAAGCCGTTTTTAACCTCGGTCACCAGGTGCTCTATATCCCAAACAAGCGAGCCGTTTTCATTTTTAATTCCGTTTTCAAAGCGGTAAAGCTCCTCCTGCTTTAACAATCCGTTTTCAAGCCAGCCCAAAATGTGGCGCCCGCTTGAAGCACCTATATCAATCGCCAAAAAATATTTCAAGGACATTCCCTCCCGTTGTTTACCTTTACGGCAATTTTATCATAATTTGTATTTTGTGTCAACAATGCTTTTAAACTAAATATTAATCTTCGGGTTATCGGTTCGGCATAAAATATAATCTATACTCACATCGTAAAAATCGGCAAGCAGAACCAAGGTTTCGGTAGGCGGTATGCGCTCACTGCGTTCGTATTTTGACAAAAGCGCTTGTTCTATTCCCGTTTTCATCTGCAAAGCAATTTGAGTATATCCCCTGCTTTTCCTTAACAACTTTAAATTGTTTTTCACAAAACCACCTCAATGACATTTTGTCATATACTTATTTGACAATAAGTTAAGGTAGTGAATTTTTATAAAAAAAGAGCTTGCCTTGTCGAATATCGTAGTGCTTCAGCGGGATTTTGCAGATGCATCAAATTTTGAATAAAGTATAATGTGGGAAAGAAAAATGAAGCTTAATATTCTAAAAAAATGCATTTCAACTGCTCTTGCAATACTTTTAATAATTTCAATATGTCCGGTAGCGCTGTTTGAAATTACCGCAAGTGCGGAAACAAGCGGGTATTATACATATACGGTTTCAAACGGAATGGCCGAAATTACCGGTGTCGATGCTTTGATAAGCGGAGATGTTACCGTTCCTTCAAATTTTGGCGGTTATCCTGTTACAAGTATAGATAATCATGCTTTCGATGCTTGCACCGGATTAACAAGCGTAACCATACCGAAAAGTGTTTCAAATATATGTGAATATGCCTTCGCCGGTTGCAGTAGCTTAAGAAGCGTGACAATACTGAACTGTGCAAGTATAAGCTTCTCTGCTTTTGAGAATTGTTCAAATTTGAACAATGTTTATTTTTCAAAGAATTTAGCAAAAATATACGGCTACACATTTGATGGTGCAAATAATATCACCGATATTTATTATGAAGGAACCGAGGCAGACTGGCAAAAGGTTGTGATTGAGGAAAACAACGGATCCATTGGGACTGCCACGGTGCATTATAACCGCACGGGCATTTCAAATGTTGCTTCAAT
>CAZKUO010000039.1:0-2855 GCA_964555975.1 uncultured Ruminococcus sp.
AAATTCAAAACCATGGACGGTAATAATGCCGCAGCTCATGTTGCGTATGCATTTACCGAGGTAGCGGGTATTTACCCGATTACACCGTCCAGCCCTATGGCTGACTATGTTGATCAGTGGTCGGCACAGGGTCTTAAAAACATCTTCGGCACAACTGTGAATGTTGCCGAAATGCAGTCGGAAGCGGGTGCTGCCGGTACCGTGCACGGCTCTTTAGCCGCAGGTGCCTTAACCACCACCTTCACCGCTTCTCAGGGACTTTTACTTATGATCCCGAATATGTACAAAATTGCAGGCGAGTTGCTTCCTTGCGTGTTCCATGTTTCCGCACGCTGTGTTGCAAGCCACGCACTTAACATTTTCGGTGACCATTCCGATGTTTATGCCTGCCGTCAAACCGGCTTTGCAATGCTTGCCGAAACCAACACGCAGGAGGTTATGGACTTAGGTCCCGTTGCACACCTGGCTTCAATTGAGGGCAGAGTTCCGTTCATCAACTTCTTTGACGGTTTCCGCACCTCACACGAAATTCAGAAGATTCAGGTTTGGGATTATGCCGATCTTAAGGAAATGTGCGATATGGATGCCGTTGAGGCGTTCAGAAAGCGCGCACTTAACCCCGAGCATCCCGTAATGCGCGGCTCACACGAAAACGGAGATATTTTCTTCCAGCACCGTGAGGCCTGCAATAAGTATTACGATGCAATTCCCGAAATCGTTGAGAAGTATATGGATAAAATCAACGATAAAATCGGAACCGATTACAAGCTCTTTAACTACTACGGTGCACCCGATGCCGAAAAGGTTATAATCGCGATGGGCTCCATCTGCGATGTTGCCGAGGAGGTTATCGACTATTTAACCGCAAAGGGTGAAAAGGTAGGTCTTGTTAAGGTTCGCCTTTACCGTCCTTTCTGTGCGGACAGGCTTGCTGCGGCTATTCCCGCAACGGTTAAGAAAATTGCCGTGCTTGACAGAACTAAGGAGCCCGGTGCCTTGGGCGAGCCGCTTTATCTTGATGTTGTTGCCGCTTTGGCAGCAGAGGGCAGAAGAATTGATACGGTTGTCGGCGGCCGCTACGGTCTCGGCTCTAAGGATACTCCGCCTTCAAGCATTTTTGCGGTTTACAATGAGCTTGATAAGGATGCACCGAAGCACAACTTCACAATCGGTATTAACGATGACGTTACCAACCTTTCACTTGCCGAGGAGGCTGCTCCGAATACAGCCGCAGAGGGCACTGTGGAGTGCAAGTTCTGGGGCTTGGGCGGTGACGGTACCGTTGGTGCTAACAAGGACTCCATTAAGATTATAGGCGACCATACCGATAAGTATGTTCAGGCTTACTTCCAGTATGACTCAAAGAAGACGGGCGGTATAACCATTTCCCACCTGCGCTTCGGTGACAAGCCGATTAAGAGCCCCTACTACATCAACAAGGCCGATTTCGTTGCCTGCCATAACCCCTCTTATGTAATTAAGGGCTATAAGATGGTTAACGATGTAAAGCCGGGCGGCGTGTTCCTTATCAACTGCCAGTGGAATAAGGACGAGCTTAATGAGCATATGCCGGCCGAAGCTAAGCGTTATATTGCAAAGAACAACATTCAGCTTTATACCGTTAATGCTATTGACATTGCGGCTGAAATAGGCCTCGGCAAGCGCACCAACCCCGTTTTGCAGTCTGCATTCTTCTCACTTTCAAAGGTTATTCCCGAGGCTGAGGCTATCGGCTATATGAAAGAAAAAGCTCAGAAGTTTATGAAGAAGGGCAAAGAGATAGTTGAAATGAACGAAAAGGCTATCGATGCGGGTGCTACGGCTTATGTTAAGATAGATGTTCCGGCAGATTGGGCAAACGCTGTTGACAGCGATAACAGCGCCAAGGCAGAGGGCCCCGCAAAGCTCGTTAAGATGGTTGACGAGATTATGAAGCCGGTTGGCCTTATGAACGGCGATGCACTGCCCGTTTCGGCATTTATCGACCATGCCGACGGTACCTTTGAGCAGGGTGCCTCCGCTTACGAGAAGCGCGGCGTTGCGGTTATGGGTCCCGAGTGGAATCCCGAAACCTGCATCCAGTGCAACAAGTGTGCATTCGTTTGCCCGCACGCCACCATTCGTCCGTTTGCTTTGACCGACGAAGAGGTTGCTGCCGCTCCCGCTACATTAAAGGTAGCTCCCAAGAATTTCCTCAAAACGGATTACAAGTATGCACTTACCGTTTCTCCGCTTGATTGTATGGGCTGCGGTGTTTGTATCGGTGTATGTCCGACCAATTCACTCAAGATGGTTCCGCAGGAATCTCAGCTTGAGGAGCAGAAGTCGTTTGATTACTGTGTTGCCAAGGTTACCGAGAAGAAGGACGTTGCTACAGATGCAAACGTTATTACTTCACAGTTCAAGAAGCCGCTTCTTGAATTCTCGGGCTCCTGCGCCGGCTGTGCCGAGACCTCTTACGCACGCCTCATAACACAGCTTTTCGGTGACAGAATGTACATTTCAAATGCAACAGGCTGTTCATCAATTTGGGGCGGCCCTGCCGCAACATCACCCTACACCACCAATGCCGAGGGTCACGGACCCGCTTGGGCCAACTCCTTGTTTGAGGATAACGCCGAGCACGGCTACGGTATGTATTTGGGTCAGAAGGCAATTCGCGACCGCCTTATAGGTGAGGTTCAGGAGATTGCCGCATCCGACAAGGCCTCTGCCGAGGTTAAGTCCGCTGCCGAGGCTTATCTTGCAACCGTTAACGACGGTGCCGCAAATGCCGAGGCCGCAAATGCTTTGGTTGCTGCTGTTGAGGCCGCAGGTGCCGATTGCGCACTTTGCAAGGATATAATAGCAAACAA
>CAZKUO010000039.1:2865-15636 GCA_964555975.1 uncultured Ruminococcus sp.
GGTTTGGATATTCGGCGGCGACGGTTGGGCTTACGATATCGGCTTCGGCGGTGTTGACCACGTTTTGGCACAGGGTAACGATGTAAACATTATGGTATTCGATACCGAGGTTTACTCCAACACAGGCGGCCAGGCATCAAAGGCATCGAACATCGGCCAGGTTGCTCAGTTTGCGGCTGCCGGTAAGGCAATTGCCAAAAAGAGCCTTGCCGAGATTGCTATGTCCTACGGCTATGTTTATGTTGCTCAGATTGCCATGGGCGCTGATATGAACCAGACCTTAAAGGCCATTAAGGAAGCCGAGGCTTACAACGGCCCGTCACTTATAATCGGCTATGCTCCGTGCGAGATGCACTCCATTAAGGGCGGAATGGTTAACTGCCAGAATGAAATGAAGAAGGCTGTTGACTGCGGTTATTGGGATATGTTCCGTTATAACCCCGCACTTAAGGCAGAGGGCAAAAATCCGTTCACTGTGGACAGCAAGCCCGCTACAGCGGATTACAAGGAATTTATTATGGGTGAGGCTCGTTACTCATCACTTACACGTTCCTTCCCCGAGCGTGCGGAGGCCCTCTTTGATAAGGCCGCCGAAACCGCAAAGGCAAGGCGCGCTCACCTTGAAAAGCTGGTTAAGCTTTACGGTGAAGAATAATCGCTCGGCTTAAATTTAAGCCGTTGACGAAGGTCCCCATCGAGGCATAATTGTCTCGGTGGGGATATTTTACGTTTTGTTCTCTAAAAAATCATATTTTTCATAGAAAACCTTTGCGTTTTATTCCATTATATATTATAATAGTCGTGATAATAATCAATATGAGATTTTGGAGTGATGCTTTTGAGAACGAATTTTACAATATCGCTTGAAAAAATTATTTCGGAATTTTCGCTGGAAAGCTTGAATATGCCGCTTGATCCGGCAAAAATACTTATATCCACCACCGAGGTAAATCGCCCCGGGCTTCATATGGCGGGATATTTTGAATTTTTTGATGAAAAACGCATACAGATAATCGGTAAGAGCGAGGAAAGCTTTTTACAGCGCTTCACACCCGAAAAGGCCGAAAGCCGCTTGAGGGAATTTTTCTCTCACAAGCCGGCGGCGGTTGTTATATGCCGCGATTTGCAGGTGCCCGAGGTTTATGTTAAAACCGCGGCGGAATACGGTGTTCCGCTGTTGCGCACTCGTGAGAGTACCTCTGATTTCACGGCGGCGCTGATTGCCTGCTTAAGCCTTAATTTGGCACCACGCGTAACACGCCACGGCGTTTTGGTTGAGGTTTACGGTGAGGGCATTTTACTGCTCGGTGAAAGCGGCGTCGGTAAAAGCGAAACGGCAATTGAGCTTATAAAGCGCGGGCACAGGCTTATAGCCGATGATGCGGTTGAAATTCGCAGGGTTTCAAACAAATCACTTGTGGGAACCGCACCCGATAATATCAGGCATTTTATAGAGCTGCGCGGAATAGGTATTATTAACGCAAGCCGTATTTTCGGTGCGGGTGCCGTAAAGCTTACCGAAAAAATAGATTTGGTAATAAATCTTGAAATATGGGATGTCAGCAAGACCTATGACCGAATGGGGCTTGATGATCAAACTACCGAAATTTTGGGTCTTGAGCTTCCGTCACTTACAATTCCCGTAAAGCCTGGGCGTAATTTGGCGGTTATAATCGAGGTGGCCGCAATGAACAGCAGGCAGAAGAAGCTGGGCTACAATGCGGCACAGGATTTGCTTAAAAAGCTCGGTATGGCGGATGAGCCTATGGCCGACAGTACAAGCAAGGCTGTTGAGCCGTTTTAAATTATATTAAATTGGAGTTGTCATAAATGTATAAATTGGGTATAGATCTCGGCGGAACGAATATAGTTGCGGGTGTGGTGGATGATAATTACAAAATAATCGCAACCGCGCAGGTAAAAACCGATTGCCCCCGTCCAGCGGAGGAAATAGTGTCGGATATGGCCATGGTTGCAAAAAAGGCCGTGGAAAATGCGGGACTTAAAATGTCGGAAATAGATGCTATGGGTGTAGGCACACCGGGTGCCATTGACCCCGAGCACGGAATTGTTTGCTATTCCAACAATCTTAACTTTTATGATGTGCCTATGGCGGCAATGCTGAAAGAAAAGACCGGTGTGGATTTTTACATCGAGAACGATGCGAACGCCGCAGCCTACGGTGAATATATTGCCGGTGCGGGAAAGGGCACGGATAATTTTATTGCAATAACACTCGGTACGGGTGTCGGCGGCGGAGTTATAGTAAACGGTAAGATTTACTCGGGCTCAAATTATGCCGGTGCGGAGCTCGGCCATGTGGTTATAAATCTTGACGGTGAAATTTGCACCTGCGGCAGGCAGGGCTGCTGGGAGGCTTATGCCTCGGCAACGGCACTTATACGCCAAACAAAGCAGGCTATGATACGCTATCCCTCCTCGGTTATGTGGGAGCTTTGTAACGGCGACATAAACAATGTGAGCGGCAGAACCGCATTTGACGGTATGCGCAGGGGGGATGACACCGCAAAGCGTGTTGTTGACCGATATATTGAATATGTTGCAATAGGTATATCAAATACAATTAATATTTTCCAGCCGGATATACTTTGCGTGGGCGGCGGAATTTCCAAGGAGGGAAGCACCCTTATAGATCCGATTGTAGCCTATGTTGAGGGTGAAAACTACGCAAGACACATTTCAAAGAAAACCGAAATTAAAACCGCGGCCCTCGGGAATGATGCGGGAATTATAGGCGCGGCTTTTCTTTGCGACCTTTACAGATAACAAATTCACTTTTTGAGAGGGGAGCGGCCTTTTATGGCAAAGGAAGCCTTAGCGGCTTTTCTTGACGGTAACGGAACAGAGTACAAAAGCAATGAGCCTATGCACCGCCACACAACCTTTAAGATAGGCGGAGCGGCGGATATTTTCGTGTTGCCGCAAACCGAGGCCTCTTTTGTGAGCGTTGTAAAAAAGTGCAAAGAGCTTGACGTGCCCTCTTTTATCATAGGTAACGGCAGTAATTTGCTTGTGTCCGACAGCGGAATTGAGGGCGCGGTGATTTCCACGGCGCGCCTGTGCAATATTGAACTAAACGGTGAGCGGCTTTCCTGCGGAGCGGGTGCGCCGCTTTCCGCCGTTTGTGTTAAGGCGTGCGGTGCGTCCCTCTCAGGGCTTGAATTTGCTTACGGCATACCCGGGAGTATAGGCGGGGCGCTTTATATGAATGCGGGTGCCTACGGCGGGCAGATGTCCGATGTGGTTGAGAGCGCGCTTTGTATATCGCGTGACGGTGAGCTTATCACGGTTAAAAAAGAAGATATGCGGGCCGGCTACCGAAGCAGCTGCTTTAAAAGTGACGGTCTTACTGTGCTTTCGGCGGTTTTTAAGCTTAATTTCGGCAATAAAGCGGAAATTGAAGAACGTATGGAGGAGCTTATGAATCGGCGGCGGGAAAAGCAACCGTTGGAGCTTCCGAGTGCGGGTAGTGCCTTTAAGCGACCCGAGGGTAATTTTGCGGGTGCGCTTATAGAGAAAAACGGCCTTAAGGGTGCAGCGGTAGGCGGAGCCCGTGTCAGCGAAAAGCACGCGGGCTTTATTGTAAACAGCGGCGGAGCTACCGAAAAGGATGTAAGTGCACTTATTGAAAAAATACAGCAAACGGTAGAGCGTGCCGACGGTGTTCACCTTGAGCCGGAGGTAATATTCGTCGGTCGCAAAATAAAGTGAGGGATTTTTAATGGAGCTGCTTATAGTTACTGGAATGTCGGGAGCGGGAAAATCTCAGGCGGCAAATGCGCTTGAGGATATAGGCTTTTATTGCGTGGATAACATTCCGCCGGCAATAATCCCCTCATTTGTTGAGCTTTCCACCCGCAGCGGTGACCTTTTAAACAAAATGGCAATTGTTACCGATATGCGCGGCGGTGTGCTTTTTTCGGAAATAAACGAGGTTTTGGATAATCTTAAAAGAAACAGCATTGAATACAAAATACTTTTTCTTGATGCGGCCGATGATGTGCTTGTGCGCAGATATAAGGAGAACAGACGCAAGCACCCGTTGGCGGGTGACGGTGAAATGTCGGTTTCGGCGGCAATTTTGAAGGAACGTGAGCTCTTAAAGGAAATACGCTATTCGGCAGATTATGTTGTTGATACAAGCCGAATTTCAATTTCACAGCTTAAGGTTCAGCTTTCAAATATATTTTTCGGCAGTGTGAGCAATGTGCTGAAAATACAGTGTAAATCCTTCGGCTTTAAATACGGCTCGGATACCGAGGCAGACCTGGTGGTTGATGTGCGCTGTTTGCCCAATCCGTTTTATATTGAGGAGCTTAAGGAAAAAACGGGGCTTGATAAAGAGGTTAGGAATTACGTTATGGCAGGGGAGGACAGTAAAAAATTCCTCGAACGGCTCGTAAGCTTTATCGACTGTGCCGTGCCTATGTATGCAAAGGAGGGTAAAAGTCAGCTTGTAATATCCATAGGCTGTACCGGCGGCAAGCACCGCTCGGTCACCTTTGCCGAGCTTATAGGTGAGCACCTAAGGGCGGCAAATTACAATTGCTCCATAAATCACAGAGATATTTACAAGCGATGAAGCTTTATGTCCTTTTGCGGAGATATTAAAAACGAGCTTACCGAGCTTAAGGTGTCGGAATGCTGCAGACTGCCGCTGATTTACGGAATGATGCTTTTCGGCAGAGCCTTTTCGGCAAGGCGAATAGCCCTGCAAACCGAAAGCCGTGAAACGGCCGAGCTTTATGCACGGCTTTTAACCTCGGTTTTCGGTGTCGGTGTGAAATCCGCCGCGGGCGGAAGCACCAGACCTACCTACAGGGCAGAGGTTACCGCCGAGGCGGACAGGCTTAAAATTTTGGCTTCATTTGATTTCGGCGTGGCTGACAGCATTATTCCAAATGAAATATTAACCCGTGATTGCTGCCGACAAAGCTTTATTCGCGGTGCTTTTTTGGCGGCGGGCAGTATTAACGACCCCGAAAGGGAATACCGTGCCGAATTTGTAGTTAAAACTGCGGGTGCCGCCGAGGAATTTTCGGCATTGCTTTCGGAATACGGAATTGCTTTTAAAAATACCGCGCGCGGAAATTCCCGTGTGCTTTATGTAAGAGAAAGCGGTGCTCTTGAGGATTTGCTTACTGTTATGGGGCTGTCACACAGAACGCTTGATGTTATGGATAAAAAAATAATCAAAAGCGTTAAGAATGACAGCAACAGGCGCAGTAATTGTGACAGCGGCAATATTTCAAAAACGGTTGAGGCCTCTCTTAAGCAACGCAAGGCAATTGCTTATCTTGAAAGCAAGGGTCTTTTGCAAAGCTTACCTACAGAGCTTTATTCGGTTGCGGTTCTAAGGTTGGATAATCCCGATTCAACACTTAAGGAGCTTTGCAGGCTTTCGGGTGAGCCGCTTACCGTTTCCGGTCTTAACCACAGGCTTGCCAAAATAATTGCATTTTACGAGGAAGTGCGCTCGCACAGGGGGTAGCGCTTATGGATTTTGCCCATTTGCATGTACACACCGAATACAGCCTGCTTGACGGCTGCTGCCGCATAAAGGAGCTTATAGATTGTGCCGCCGCGCTCGGTCAAAAAAGCATTGCCATAACTGACCACGGCGTTATGTACGGTGTTATTGATTTTTACAAATACGCCCTTTCAAAGGGCGTTAAGCCGATAATAGGCTGTGAGGTGTATGTTGCACCGCGCAGCCGTTTTGATAAGCAAAAGGGTGCGGACGGAAAATATACACACCTTGTTTTACTGTGCCGCAATAACGAGGGCTACCGCAATTTAATAAAAATGGTTTCGGCGGCCTTTACGGATGGCTTCTATTCAAAGCCGAGGGTTGATAAGGAGCTGCTTGAAAAATACAGCGGCGGGCTTATTGCGCTTTCGGCCTGTCTTGCGGGCGAGGTGCCGCGCAGGCTTTCTGAGGGGGACTACCGAAAGGCTGTGGAGACCGCCCTTTGGTTTGACGGCGTTTTCGGCAGGGGAAATTATTATCTTGAATTGCAAAACCACGGAATAGCCGAGCAGGAAACGGTAAACCGCGGGCTTTTAAAAATATCCCGTGAAACGGGAATACCGATTGTTGCCACGAATGATGTGCATTACATCGGCAGGGATGACAGCCGCCTGCACAAAATTCTGCTCTGCATACAAACGGGAACAAAAATCAACGAGCAAGGCACCCTTGAATTTAAAACAAACGAGTTTTATTTAAAAACAGGGGAGGAAATGGCCGCACTTTTCCCAAAAGTGCCCGAAGCCATTGAAAACACGGTTAAAATTGCCGCCGAATGCAATGTGGAATTTGAATTTGGAAAAATTAAGCTGCCCCGCTTTGATATAGGGGATAGAAACCATTTTGATTATTTCAGGGAAAAATGCGTTGAGGGTATGCACCGCATTTACGGGCCCGCACCTTGTAAGGAGGTTACGGAGCGCTTAAATTATGAGCTTGAAATGATTAACAGAATGGGCTATGTTGACTATTACCTTATTGTTGCGGATTTTGTGGGCTATGCAAAATCGCACGGCATACCCGTGGGCCCGGGCAGAGGTTCGGGTGCGGCAAGTCTTGCGGCCTACTGCATCGGAATAACAGGTGTTGACCCTATTAAATACGATTTATATTTTGAACGCTTTTTAAATCCCGAGCGTGTTTCGATGCCCGATTTCGATATAGATTTTTGTTATGTAAACCGTCAAAGGGTGATAGATTACGTTATAGAAAAATACGGCTCCGACCGAGTTTCGCAAATTGTAACCTTCGGCACCATGGCCGCCCGCGCCGCCATAAGGGATGTCGGGCGTGCACTTGATGTGCCCTATGCCGTTTGTGACAGGGTTGCAAAGCTTATTCCGCAGGCAATTAACATTACAATTAAAAGCGCAATGAGCGCCTCGGCCGAGCTTAAGGGACTTTATGACAGCGATGAGGTTGTGCACGGTCTTATTGATACCGCAATGCGGCTTGAGGGTATGCCGCGCCATGCCTCAACCCATGCGGCCGGTGTTGTTATTGCGGACAGACCCGTAAACGAATACGTTCCCCTTGCGGTGAACGACGGTGTTACCGTAACACAGTATACAATGACAGGGTTAGAGCAGCTCGGGCTCCTTAAAATGGACTTTTTGGGGCTTAGAAACCTTACCGTTATTGCCGATACCGAAAAGTATATAAGGCGCTATAACCCTGATTTCGATATTGAAAAAATCCCGCTTGATGACCGCGAAACCTATGAAATGATGGGCAAGGGCTTTACCGACGGTGTTTTTCAGTTTGAATCGGACGGTATGAAATCCGTTCTCAGGCAGTTCGGGCCGCAAACAATAGAGGATTTAACCGCTATTTTGTCACTTTACAGGCCGGGACCTATGGATTCCATACCTAAATATATTTACAACCGCCACCATCCCGAGGCTATAACCTATCCGACCCCGCTGTTAGAATCCATACTTTCCGTCACCTACGGCTGTATAGTTTATCAGGAACAGGTTATGCAGATTTTTCGCACACTTGCGGGGTATACCCTCGGCAGGGCCGATATTGTGCGGCGTGCCATGGCAAAAAAGAAGCATGATGTTATGGAGAGGGAGCGCACCTGCTTTATATACGGTGAAAAGGACGAAAACGGCAATATGCTTTGTCCGGGTGCGGTTGCAAACGGTGTTGACGAAAAAACGGCGGAAAAAATATTCGATGATATGCAAAGCTTCAGTTCCTATGCCTTCAACAAGGCGCACGCTGCAGCATATTCGTTTGTTGCTTACAGAACCGCCTATTTAAAATGTCATTATCCGGCTGAGTATTATTCAAGTCTTATGACGGGAATGATGGACAGCCCAGCCAAAACCGCCCTTTACACTGCCGATTGCAAAAAGAACGGCATAAAGGTGCTGCCGCCCTCGGTCAACGAAAGCGAGGCGGGGTTTACCCCCTGCGGAGGCAACATTAGGTTTGGACTTTCGGCAATTAAAAATTTGGGCGAGGGGCTTATAGCAAGGCTGATTGAGGAACGCCGAAGCGGCGGGAAATACACCTCGGTTTATGATTTTTGCTTTAGAAATTACTCCCGTGAATTTAACCGAAAAGCACTTGAGGGGCTTATAAAAAGCGGCGCGCTTGACGGGCTTGCGGATAACCGCAGGCAAATGCTTTACAATACAGACGGCGTTTTGGCGGCGGTGGAAAACGAAAAGCGTTATTCCGCCGAGGGGCAGTTAAATCTTTTTGATGAAATAGGTGCACCGGCGGCCTTTGTGCCGATTAAAACCGATGAAATGCCCAAAAATGTTCTGCTTGCACTTGAAAAGGAGGCCACGGGGCTGTATCTTTCGGGGCACCCGATGGATGAATATGCCGCTTATGTCGAAAAATCGGGCTTTGCCCGCGCGGCCGATATTGCCGCACACAGATTTCCCGATTCAAAGCGACTTACCGCCGCAGGAATTGTGAGCGGCTTAAAAAGCCGTCAGCTGAAAAATAACAGTATAATGGCAACAGCCCTGCTTGAGGATTTAAGCGGTGCCGTGGGACTTACGATTTTTGCGGCCGCACTTTCGGAATTTCGCACACTGCTCTCATCCGATGAGCCGGTTTTATTGAGCGGGCGTGTTTCCGAAAGGGAGGACAGGGAGCCCGAGCTTGTTGTTGAACGGGTGGAAAAAATTCCCGAAAGCGCAAAGCGGGTAACTGCTTCCAAATACAAAAAAGGCCTTTATTTAAAGCTGCCGGATGTAAGCGGAAAGCAGTTTGACGAGGTGCGTGCACTGCTTTTAAAGCATCACGGAAGCACATCGGTTATAATTTACTGCACAGAAACGGGTAAAAAGCTTGAAGCACCGCCCGCACTTAAAATACAACCGTCGGATGTATTGGTTTCAGAGCTTGAGCGGATTTTGGGAACGGGTAATGTAAAGCTGGTTTAATTTTATCACAATAGCGGCAAATCCCGCGCCTTTTTAGGGACGCGGGATTTGCCGTTTGACACATATGAAGCCTTTATCAGCTCTGCTTTTTTCTGATTTCGGGTATTTGCGCCATTATTATTGCCGCAAAAACGAGAGCACAGCCTATAAGCTCGTGCGGACTCAGGCGGTTGCCCGATATCAGCCAGCCGCCGAGCGCGGCAAATACACTTTCAAGACTCATTGAAAGAGAGGCTACCGCAGGCTCGGCATATTTTTGACCTATTATTTGAAGTGTGTAGCCTATGCCGCTTGAAACAAGCCCAAGGTACAAGAGCTGCGGTGCGGCGGCAACAAGACTCTCAAGTGACGGGCGCTCAAAAATAAGCGCAACAGCCGCCGAAAGCAGTGCCGTGACCGCAAATTGCATTACAGAAAGCTTTAGCCCGCCCGTTACCGTTACAAATTTGTCTACTGCGATAATCTGCCCCGCAAAGCACAGGGATGACAACAGCACAAGCAAATCGGCAGTGTAAAGCCGACCGATTCCCCCGAAGAAGCAAAGCATATAAAAGCCCGCAATTGCCGTAAGTGCACTTATGTATATTGCCGGGCTTGATTTTTTACCGAAAGCAAGCATAAACAGCGGAACCAGCACCACATATAGCGCCGTTATAAAGCCGCTTCGAGCCTCTACCGCCGCACCCGCGGGATAGGCGTTAATACCTATTTGCTGAAATGCCGTGGCGGTGCAAAGCAGTGCCCCGCAGGTAAGACCGCCTTTTAAGTATTCCTTTTTTATTGCCGCCTCTTTCGGGAAAAAGCCTGCCGCTCTGCCTTTGCCTGTGGCAAAATAAAAAATGCAGAGTGCCGCAGTCGCCACAACCGAGCGCAGCGCATTAAAGGTGAAGGGCGGCACCTTGTCGCCTCCGTCGGATTGGGCAACAAAGGCTATTCCCCAAATGAGTGCGGTGAGGCAGAGAATGGCACTGCCCTTTAAATTATTCTTTTTCATTGCCTATTTGCTCTTTTCTCATAGTAAGTGAAATTCGTTTTTTCTGTATATCTACCGATATAACCCGGGCCTTTACTACGTCACCCACCTTTAAAGCCTCGGATGGGTGCTTTATAAACCTATTTGTTATGCGCGAAATGTGAACAAGACCGTCCTGATGCACACCCACATCAACAAATGCGCCGAAATCCGTAACATTTCTGACGGTGCCGTTAAGCTCCATACCGGGCTTTAAATCCTCAATCGACATAACATCGCGCCGCAAAAGCGGGGGAGGGAGCTCATCACGCGGGTCGCGGCCGGGGCGCTCAAGCTCCTTTACAATGTCGGCAAGGGTTGGCACGCCCACGTTAAGCTCGGCGGCAACGGCTTCAAGTCCGCGGGCTTCGGCCGCAAGCGAAATGCCATCGGCAGTGCCGCTTTTCACGGTATCGGCTGAATAGCCGAGCAGCTTTAAAAGTGTAGTTGCGGCCCTGTAGCTTTCGGGGTGAACGCCGGTGTTATCAAGCGGATTTTCCGCATCGGCAATTCTTAAAAAGCCGGCACATTGCTCAAAGGCCTTTGGGCCTAATTTGGGTACCTTTTTAAGCTCACTGCGGGATGTGAATTTGCCGTTTTCCTCGCGGTAAGCAACAATGCTTTTGGCAACCGAGGCACCAAGCCCCGAAACGTGCGATAAAAGCTGTGCCGAGGCGGAATTAAGCTCAACGCCCACAGTGTTTACGCAGTCCTCCACAACGCCGTCAAGTGCGGAGGAAAGCGCCGCCTGCGGCATATCGTGTTGATATTGACCTACACCAATGGCTTTAGGGTCTATTTTAACAAGCTCTGCAAGCGGGTCCTGTAGCCGACGTGCAATGGAAACCGCACTGCGAAGTGAAACATCATAATCGGGAAATTCCTCTGCCGCAAGCTCGGAAGCCGAATAAACGCTGGCACCCGCCTCGGATACCACCATATATGAAAGACCGTCACCGAGCTCTTTTATCAGCTCTGCCGTGAAAACCTCTGTTTCGTGGCTTGCGGTTCCGTTGCCTATTGCAAAAACGCGTGCCGAATATTTTTTAACAAGTCCCTTTAAAAATGCGGCGGCTTCCTCGGTTCGGTTTTTCGGCGGAGTAGGGTATATAACACCTGTATCGAGCACACGCCCGGTACCGTCAACCACGGCAACCTTACAGCCCGTTCTGTAGCCGGGGTCAAGGCCGATTGTAACCGTATCCTTAATGGGCGGCTGCATAAGAAGCTGCTTTAAATTTTCCGAAAAAACCTTTATTGCGGCCTTGCTTGCCTTTTCGGTCAGGTCGGCACGTATTTCCCGCTCTATTGAGGGGAAAATAAGGCGATTGTAGGCATCCTTCGCGGCCGTGCGTACCGCCTCGGTAGTAGGGGAGCAGGGCTTTATGTGATTTTTGCTTACTATAAATTCGGCCTTTTCGGCGGCAAGCTCAATTGAAGCCTTAAGCTTTCCCTCTTTTTCGCCGCGGTTTACGGCAAGCACGCGGTGACCGGGTATTTTTGAAACCGCTTCCGAATAATCGGCATACATTTCGTAAACGCCTATATCATCGGTTGCCGCCTTAACCTGCAAAATGCCGTGTGCCGAACAAACAAAGCGCAGCCTTTTGCGAAGTGATGCATCATCCGAGATTTTTTCGGCTATTATATCAAGCGCACCCTGCAGTGCTTCCTCGGCTGTTTCAACACCGGCTTCGGTATTAATAAAATCGGCGGCAAGGCTTAAGGGCGGTTGCGAGTCCGCTTCTTGGGCATAAATAAGCTCGGCAAGGGGCGCAAGACCCTTTTCACGGGCATTGTCCGCACGGGTTTTGCGCTTCTTTTTATAGGGTCGGTAAAGGTCTTCAAGCTCGGTAAGCGTTTCCGCCGCTTCAATTGAGGCCGAAAGCTCGGTAGTGAGTGCGCCCTGCGCTTCAATTGCCGCCTTAATTTTTTCTCTTGTTGCTTCCAAATTTCGCAGGTAGGCAAGCCGTTCGGAAAGCTCGCGAAGCACACGGTCATCAAGTGAGCCGGTTGCCTCCTTACGGTAGCGGGCAATAAATGGAACCGTGTTTCCCTCATCAATAAGCTTTACCGTGTTTTCAACCTGAAAGGGCTTTAAAGAAAATTCGTCTGTCAGGGCCTTTAATATATTCATCAAATCACCTTATTTATACATTCCGTTATTTTTTCCGCAACTCGCATACCGTCTACCGCGGCAGACATTATTCCGCCGGCATAGCCCGCACCCTCGCCGCAGGGGTATAAACCCTGTGCCGAGGTACTGCAAAGCTCCTCGGTTCGCACTATTCTGACAGGGGAGGAGGAGCGCGTTTCGGGCGCGGTAAGCACTGCGGAGTGCTCGGCAAAGCCGTGGATTTTTTTATCAAACAGTGTAATGCCCTCTATCAGTGCCGAGGTGATGAATTCGGGGAACAGCAACCTTAAATCGGTAATTTCGGACTGTGGCTTTACCGTGGGAAGCACGTCTTTAAAAATCGGCTTTTCACCGAATACAAATGCCCCCACCGTGCTTACGGGCACATTTCCTCTTGCGGCCGAAAATGCCGCCTGCTCGGTTTTTCGTTGCAGCATACAGCCGCCAAGCGGATTATTCCCCTCAATGTCCTCGGGCAAAACGCTAACAAGCAGCGCACTGTTGGCATTTCTGCCGTCACGGCGGCTGTTGCTCATACCGTTCACGGCAATTCCACCGTTTTCGCTGGAGGCATTAATAACCTCTCCGCCCGGGCACATACAAAAGGTGTAAATTCCTCTGCCGTCGCTAAGCTTTGCCGAAAGCTTGTAATCGGCCGCAC
>CAZKUO010000040.1:0-15173 GCA_964555975.1 uncultured Ruminococcus sp.
GAGCCGTCCCCTTTTGTCGCTTCGCGACATTTTCCCCACACCGCGGGGACATCGGCACCTGTTTTTTGTAGGTCATCAATGCACTTCGGGCTTGCTTTGCCGCACGAATTTTTGCGGAGAAAGTCCGGTTGCTTTTTTAAAGGCTTTGCTGAAATGGTAAATATCCGAAAAGTGGAGCTCATCGGCTATTTCGCCTATTGAATGTGTATCAAGCAGAAGCAGCTGCTTTGCCTTTTCGATGCGGTGCTTTTGCCTGAAATCAACCGGGTTTTCGCCGCTGTATTCCTTAAAAAGCTTTCTGAAATAGCCCTCACTCACGCCGCAGATTTTTGCTATTTCGTTAAGTGATTTATCCGAGTTGTTTTCCATAAGCTCAATACCCTCACTGATGTATTTGAACCTATGGCTGACAGCTCTTTTTCTTTGTCTTTGGCAGGCAAGCCCCAAAAGCCTGTAAATTACCGATGTGATTATGGGCACACAGGCAACGTTTTTGTTAAATTCCTCTGCTGCCGCTTCAATTGAAAGCGCAAGCGCCGCATCAACGCTTTTTATACAAATCACGGGGGAAAGGGTGGGGGTGATTTCCGCCCGGCTTCCGTCCCTTAACTGAAAATGGAGCACTATGCTGTCATCGCGGCCGGGTGCGGTGTCAAAAAAATTTACGGTATACTCAATTCCCTTTGACATATAGGCAACCTGATTTTTTTCGGCCTTTATAACCTTACCGCTGCTGTCGGTAATTTCGGCGGAGCAGTTTTTAAACCAAAGCAATGTGTGTGAGGGCTTGGGCTTGCCTATGCAGGAGTAGCTGTTGCCGCGGGTATACCAGTTTTGCCCCTTTGCCAAAACCTCGCTTACAAAAAAATCCGTATTGTAAAGCTCCATAAACGGTACGGTTTTCATAAAAATTCCCCTTTTTGCTTGATATATAACAGTATAGCATATATTTTCACAAAATGAAACGTTTTTTACAAAAAATGTTTTGATTATAACATTTATAAATAAGGGGCGGCTTGCTATAATGAGCATAGTAAGGTGGGCTTGGATTGTTTTGCCTGCCTACACACAAATAAAAAGGATGTGGGTGTATGCTTGATTACAGCGTAAAAATCGGCCTTGTAGCAATGCGCCGAAACACAACCGACCGCCCCCGCGGAACATTTTTAACCTGGTATTCCGCAGAGCAGCGCGGCAAAAGGTTTGTTAACTACATTGAGGAAAACTTCACCACCGATAAGGTCAGCTTTGTCGATAACCGCGGCATCGGAATTGAAGACCTGGTTTTTGACGATGCTTCCGCCAAAGAGGTTACAGAGCGCTTCAAAAAGGAAAATGTCGATGCGGTTATGATTATAAACTGCAACTTCGGCAATGAGGAGGCCGCTGCCGATATTGCGCAGGCATTAGGCAAGCCGGTTCTTTTGTGGGCTCCGCTTGATGACGAATATTATGTTGACGGTATGCGCCCGACGGATTCGCAGTGCGGACTTTTCGGTGTTTCGCGCCAAATGCAGCGTTACCACATACCGTTTTCGCACCTGCCCTGCTGCCGTGTTGAATCACCCGAATTCAAAGAGGGGCTTGAAAGCTTTATACGTGTTGCCTGTATGGTTAAAAACTTTAAGGGTATGCGTATAGGCCAGGTGGGAGCAAGACCCGCTCCGTTCTTCTCGGTAATATGGAACGAGGGCGAGCTTATGGAGAAGTTCGGCATACGCATAATCCCCATAAATTTTGCGATTATAGAGCAGAGGATGAAGTCTGCACCCGAGCTTTATGCGGATGAGATTGCCGAATATGAAAATTATTTTCTCACCAATTACGAGCTTGACGATTTAACCCCCGATTACATAAAGCCGATGGCTACCATGACGGCCATGTATAAGCATTTGTTCGAGGAATTTAACCTCGATGTTATTTCCGCCGAATGCTGGACTGCAACACCGATTATGTTTAACGGCCTGGCGCCCTGTGCACTTTACGGTTTGCTGAACGAGATGGGCTATATGGTTTCCTGCGAGAGCGATATGCACTGTGCAATGACAATGGCGCTTTTGAAATGCGCCACCCTGGGTGAGGGCAAGCCGCTGTTCGGTGAATTTACGGTTCGCCACCCCGAAAATAAAAATGCCGAGCTTTTGTGGCATTGCGGGCCGTTCCCCGTGAGCGAAAAGGCCGAGGGAACACGTGCACGCCTTGTGAATCAGCGGGCGTGGCTTAGGGGCCGCGACGGCACATATACCGTTGCCCGCATTGATCAGGAAAGCGGCGATTATATGATATTGCCCATGCTTTGCAAAACAACAGAGGGCCCCGCAACCCACGGCACCTACATTTGGGGTGAATTTGAGGATTTGCAAAAGGTTGAAGACCGACTTCTGGACGGACCTTATATTCATCATTTTGTTGAGATTATGGGGGACTACAGAAAGGAAATCAATGAATTTTGCAAGTACTTCCCAAATCTTAAGGTTGATAAATCAATTTAGTATTTAACAAAAAAAGGAGACATACAAATGCAGTATCAAATGAACGAATTTTTGTTTGCCATGATTCTCACCGAGCTTGAAGATGCGGTGGGTAAGGAAAACTGCTCCACACGGGCAATCGATAAGGTGACACACAGTGTCGATTATTATTGGCTGTCACGTATGTGGGCGGATCGCGGATGCCGTATGCCCGAGGCCGACTTTATTGTTTGCCCGGAAAACGCACAGGAGGTTTCCAAGGTTGTTAAAATAGCCAATTACTACAAAATCCCCGTAACCACATGGGGCGCAGGCGGCGGCACGCAGGGCGGTGCAATACCGGTTTGCGGCGGAATTATTCTCGATACAAAGAGAATGAACAAGATTTACGAGGTTAACACCGACGGTATGTACATAGAGTGCGGCACAGGTGCTATTTACAAGCACATTGAATGGGCGGCAAATGAAGTGGGCAAGGCTACAATGCACTATCCCTCATCACTTACCTGCTCAACCGTGGGCGGCTTCCTGGCTCACCGCGGAATAGGTGTTGTTTCCACCAAATACGGAAAAATTGACGATATGGTGCTTCAAATGGAGGTTGTTCTGCCCAACGGTGATATAATTAATACCTCCTCCGCACCGAAGCACGCCGCAGGCCCCGACCTTAACCAGATTTTCATAGGCTCGGAGGGCACCCTCGGAATTATTACAAAGGCTCAGATACGAATATTCGACCAGCCCGAGGAAAGGCGCTTCCGCGGCTTCCTTTTCCAGGATATGACGGGTGCCTTTAAGGCCTCACGCGAGCTTTTGCAGAAGTTTAAGCCCTCGGTTATGCGCCTTTACGATGAGGCCGAAACCGCAACACTTATTAAGAAAATCGTGGGTGTTGAGCGCAAGGGCGCATTTATGAACGTTGCTTACGAGGGCGTTAAGGAAATGGTTGAGGTTGAGGAAAAGATTTTGCTTGATACCTTTGCCAAATACGGCGCCGAGGATTTAGGCAGCGAATACGGCGAAAAATGGTGGAAAGAAAAAATCACCTTCTTCTACCCCGGACATATGATGGATATTCCGCAGATGTTCGGTACAATGGATACAATTGCTCCTTACGGTAAGATTGAAGAAATTTACTGGGCAATGAAGGAAGCAATAGAAACCAACTTCCCGCAGGCTAAATTCATTGCGCATTTCTCGCACTGGTACGAATGGGGCGCAATGGTTTACGATCGCTTTATTGTTGAGGGTAAGGACGTTCCCGAGGATCCGGTTGAGGCACTTAGGCTTCATCAGGCAATTTGGACCTGCGGCGTGCGCACTGCATTGGCTCACGGCGGCGTTGTTAACGACCACCACGGCGTGGGCATTAAGCTCGGCCGACTTATGAAGGAGCAATACGGCCCCGCAATGCAGGTATTTGAAGGACTTAAGAAGACACTTGACCCCAACGGAATTATGAACCCGTTTAAGCTGGGTCTTTAATTCGGACAGGAGGTAAATAACAATGATAATGTCGGAAAAAAGTAAACAGCATGTTGATTCCTGCCGCTTTTGCTGGATGTGCCACCACATTTGCCCCATAGGCAATGCAACCGGTCAGGAGAGAAACACCGCAAGAGCACGTGCGCTCGGTATTTCACTTGTAAACCGCGAGGCAATCGACCTTGATGAAATAATGGATAATATTTACGAATGCTGCACCTGCGGTGCCTGTGTTCACGATTGCGTTACCGGCTGGGATCCTGTTATGTTCACAAAGGAAACAAGGCTTCAGGCCGCGCTTGAGGGCAAGCTGCCGAAATATATAATGCCGCTTGTTACAAACTGTATTGAAACGGGTAATGCCTACGGTAAAACCGAAATGTGCGAAAAGCTTTCGGCTGCCGTTTCGGCACATTCCGCAAAAAAGGCAACACTTTTATTCCTGGGTGTTGATGCACGCTTTGAGGTGTGTGAGCAGGCTGTAAAGGCAATAAAGGTTTTGGAAAAGGCCGGTGTTGATTTCACCGTTTTGGAAAAAGAGCCCGCAAGCGGTGTTCAGCTTGATTTCCTTATCGGAGCCGCCAATGAAACAAAGGCTCAGATGGAGGAATGTGCAAAGGCCCTGGGCGAATTTGAAACCGTTGTGGTTTATGACCCGAATGATGCAAAGGCAATAAAGCAGCTTTACAATGAATACGGCATTGAGGTTAATGCTAAGGTTGTTACCTACACCTCATTTGTGGCGGGGCTCATTAAGAGCGGCAGCCTAAAGGCAGAAAACAGCGGCAAGGCGGTTGTTTTCCAGGATCCTTACCAGCTTTCCCGCGATTTGGAGGAAACCGAGGAGGCGCGCGAAATCGTTAAGGCTTATGCCAAGCTTGACGAAATGCTTTTGAACCGCGCCGAAACCGTTTGGGCAGGAAATATTCTTATGGCTCGGTATATGCCCGAAATTATTAAAAAGGTTGCCGAGCGCAGAATATTCAATGCAACAAGTGTCGGAGCAAAGACAATTGTTACGGCAAGCGTTTCGGAATATGCCTCACTCAAGGCTGTTGCGGGTGACGTTGAAATTATTTCGATTGAGGATTTAATTATAGGCTGACGGTAATAAACAGGCTTGTATTATTGCTGTTCCCGTGTGTCGGGGCCGTAACCCGGCACACGGGCTTGGCTGTTTGGAGGAAACTGAAATGTTGGTTAATTTAAAGCAGATTATCGGTATGGCAGAGGCAGGCGGCTTTTGCGTGCCTGCATTCAATGTGTATAACATTGAAACCGTTATGGGTGTTATAAAGGCGGCAGAGGAAGCAAAGGCTCCGGTTATTATTCAGGTATATCCCCGTCTTATAAATGAAGAAGTCGGCTATTATTTGGCTCCCGTTGTTTTGGCGGCGGCCAAAAAGGCTACGGTGCCGGTTTGCTTCCATCTTGATCACGGCCCGTCCGAAGCGGAAGCACAGAAAATTCTTTATTGGGGCGCTACCGGCGTTATGTATGACGGCTCGGTTCATCCTTATGAAGAAAATGTTGCCGTTACAAAGCACATTGTTGATATTTGCAGTGCAATAGATGTAGGTGTTGAGGGCGAGCTCGGACACATCGGCAGTGTTAACGATGATGCAATGGATTCGTTTACCAACCCCGATGAGGCGGCGGATTTTGTGAAAAGGACCGGTGTTTGCTGTCTTGCAGTGCTTATAGGCAATGCGCACGGTCATTATAAGAAAACTCCCCATCTTGATATTGACAGGGTAAAGGCAATAAGAAAAGCAACCGGCGGCATTCCGCTTGTGCTTCACGGCGGCTCGGGTATTCCCGATGACCAGGTTAAGGCGGCAATTGCCGCGGGCGTTCGCAAAATGAACATAGGGACTGATGTGTGCTGTGCATTTGCAGAGGGCACGCTTGAAAGCCTTAACGACCCCAACAGAAGCCTTGCAGTTGATTTGTTTATGAAAAAGCCGATTGAAACCGTAAAGCAGCTTGCACTCAGCAAAATTGAGCTGACAGGTGCTGCCGGAAGGGCATAAGCCATGGCAAAAATAGTTGGAATAGGTGCCAATGTTTTTGACACTCTTTATAACATACCGACCTACCCCACAGAAGACACAAAGATGAGAGCCACTGCCAGCAAGGTCGCCGGAGGCGGCCCTGTTGCCACAGGTCTTGTGGCGGCAAGCAAGCTTGGTGAAAGCGCGGCCTTTATCGGTGTGTTTTCCGATGATAACGGCGGAAAATTCCTTATGGAGGATTTCGGTAAATACGGTGTTGACACCTCTCTTACCGAAACCAAATCAGGCTACCGCACCTTTGCTTCCGTGCTTTGGCTTTGTGCTGACAGTGCAACACGTACCTGTGTTTTTGATAAAGGCGATTTGCCCGCACTTGTGCTTAACGAAAAGCAAAAGCAGGCCATTAAGGATGCCGAGCTTTTAATGGTTGACGGCAACGAAATGGATGCCGCCGTGGAGGCCGCAAAAATCGCAAGAGAAAACGGCACAAAGGTGCTTTATGATTGCGGAGGCCTTTATGACGGTGTTGAGCGGCTGCTTGCACTTACCGATATTATGATTCCGTCGGAGGAATTTTCGCTTGGGCACACAGGCTGTAAAACCGCAGAGGAGGCCGCAAAAAGTCTTTATGAAAAATACTCGCCCGAGGTTGTTGTTGTAACACAGGGTAAAAAGGGCGGCTTGATTTTTGACGGTGCAAAGCTTACGCATTACCCGATTTACCCGGCAACGGTTGTTGATTCAAACGGCTCGGGAGATGTTTTTCACGGTGCATTTGCCGCGGCAACGGTAAAGGGCTATGACCGATTAAAGTGCTGTCATTTCGCGAGTGCCGTATCGGCGCTTAAATGCACGGGTGTCGGCGCAAGAGAGAGTGTGCCGAGCTTTGAGACTGTTAAAAAGTTTTTAAAGGAGAACGGTTATGAATTATAAAAAGACCTATACCCCTAAAAAGGGTTATACCCCAATCAGCAAAATAGGTGAATGCTCGCTTAAAATGCTTGAATTCGGAATGATAGAGCTTGACGGCGGCGAGTCCTTGGTATATAATACCGAGGATAAGGAAACGGCATTTATTATGCTTGAGGGTCACTGTAATGTTGCATTTGACGGTGTTACATGGGAAAACATCGGTAACAGAAGCACTGTTTTTGAAAACAGAAAGGCCGAAAGCTTTTATATGCCCCGTGAGCAGGAGCTTACCGTTACTGCGATCGATCACATAAAGATTGCCGTTTGCGCATCACTTATCGATGAAAAAACAGAGCCTCAGCTTTTACGTGAGGACCATGTTGTTTTAAAGCTTCTCGGTGAGCAGCCCTATCAGCGCGAAACCAGCTTTATTATTGACGGAAATTCAAATGCAAAGCATTTGACCGTCGGTGAGGCCTATGTTACAGAGGGTAACTGGGCAGGCTTCCCGCCGCACAAACATGATGTTGACGATATGCCTAACGAATGTATTGCAGAGGAAATTTATTATTTCCTTTTTGACCCCAAGCAGGGCTTTGCGGTTCAGTGCCTTTACACGGCAGACGGTGAGCTTGATGAAGCATACCGCGTTAAAAACGATGAGCTTGTTGAGTTCCCCTACGGTTATCATACAACCGTTGCAACGCCCGGCTATCAAACCTATTTTCTTTGGCTTATGGCGGGTGATCACCAAGGCTTTAACAGAAGCAGTGACCCCGACCATGCATGGATTGAAAAGAAATAATAATACGGGGGCTGGTTTAAACAGCCCCCCTATTTTATGAAAGGGGCGGTTTTTATGCTTGAAAAATTAAAAAGATTAAACGGAGATACCGTGATTTATTCGGTTGACAGTGAGGAATTCAGGTCATTCGGAAGAATAATCCGTGATATTAACACAGATGAAATAATCGCGGCTGCCGAAAAGACAGAAAGACCCGAAAGCGGTTCGCTTTATTCACCGAGTGAGGAAGCCTTTGAGGCACTTGATATTTCAAACCGGATAAGCGAGAGATTTTTCGGCACACTTCCCGCACAGGTGGGCTACTGTCACGGCCATTCAAATTACCTGAATGCTTGTGAATGGCATTCTTCAAGTGAAATAAATATTGCGGTAACACCGCTTGTTTTAATTTTAGGGCACGTGTGGGATATTGAAAACGGCAGGATTGATTCATCCTCATTTAAGGCATTTTATTTGCCGAAAGGCATATGTGTTGAGGTTTATGCAACAACACTTCATTTTTGCCCCTGTGAGGTTGAAAAGGCCGGCTTTGGCTGTGTTGTTGCTCTCCCGAAAGACACCAACACACCCTTGGACTCGGAGGTATCCGATTCGTTGCTTTTCAGAAAAAACAAGTGGATAATCGCCCATAACGAAAACAAGGCCTTGATTGACAGAGGTGTTACGGCCGGTATTTCGGGCAAAAATATTAAAATAATTTATTAAATAGGGATGTTATAAATGCAGGTTTTTTCGGCAACCTTTAATCAAATGCTTGTACTGTTTACATTTATGGCGGTGGGCTTTTTCTTAAACAAAAAGAAAATTTTACCCGCCGACAGCTCGGCGGTGCTTTCAAAGCTTGAAACACTCCTTTTTGTGCCGTGCCTTGTTTTTTCGGTATTTTACAAATACTGCACGGTGGAAAATTTTAAGCAAAAATCCGTTTATATGCTTTACGGGGCGGCTGTTATGGCGGTTTCGCTTGTAATAGGGGCTTTGCTGGCAAGGCTTTTTGCAAGGGACGGTTATTTGCGAAGAATTTATACATATTCCTTTGCGGTGGCAAATTTCAGCTTTATGGGCAATGCGGTTGTTTTGGGTGTATTCGGTGAGGAAATTCTTTTTGATTATATGATTTTCACCCTGCCGCTCAATCTTTATGTTTACTCTGTGGGCACAGCCTCGCTCAAGCCCGATGAAAAGGGCGGGAAAATAAGCCTTAAGGCCTTCATTAACCCCATTTTTATTTCTTTGGTGCTGGGGGCGGTTTGCGGGCTTTGCGCGGTTCCGTTGCCTGAATTCATAACCTCGGCGGTTTCCTCGGCGGGTGCTTGTATGTCACCCTTGGCCATGCTGCTTACCGGCTTTGTTGTGGGTGGCTACAGCTTGAAAAAATTGGCTTGCGACAAAAAAATTTACCTTGCCTCGGCTCTGCGCCTCATAATTTTGCCCACGCTTTTTATGCTTGCTTTACTGCTTCTCAAAACAGAAAGTGCGATAATTCGCGCGGCACTTTGCGCTACCGCAATGCCTTTGGGGTTAAATACCGTGGTATTTCCCGCGGCCTACGGCGGCGACACCACACCCGGCGCTTCAATGGCACTTATTTCTCATTTGATTTCAATTATTACGATTCCCGTAATGTTTACAATATTTTTATAGGAGTAAGGCTTTATGAAATATCTTCTCGGAATAGATTTCGGCGGAGGTGCCTCAAAGGCAACCCTTATTGATGAAAACGGCAATATCGTAGCGGATAACACGGTGGAATACCCCACGCTTTATCTGCAAGCCGGTGCCTGCGAGCAGGACCCGAGTGATTGGATTGCCGCACTTTGCGAAAACAGCAGGGCACTGATTTTAAAAAGCGGTATATCGGCTGAGGCTGTTTCGGCAATAGCAATTGACTCTGCTACCCACACCTCACTTGTGTGCGACGGTGAATTTAAGCCTCTGCGGAATGCCATGCACTGGACGGACACACGCAGCAGAGCTCAGGCCGATAAGCTGCGCACGGAGCTTGGCAAAGAAATTTTTGAAAAGACCTTTCACAAGCCGGATACAATTTGGACCCTGCCGCAGCTTATTTGGCTTAAGGAAAAGGAGCCCGAGCTGTTTAAAAAAGTAAAATATATCTTTTTTGAAAAGGATTATATTCGCTATTTTCTTACCGGTGTTTTTTGCACGGATTATATTGAGGCAGAGGGCAGTATGCTTTTTGACTGCAATGAAATGCGTTGGGATGCGGGGCTTTGTGCCCTTGCCGGTATAACCGAGGAAATGCTGCCGCCCATTGTCAACCCGACGGATATTATCGGCAGTGTAACCGAGGCGGCGGCTGCCGCCACCGGCTTAATGGCGGGCACACCGGTTATTTGCGGCACAACAGATACCGTTATGGAGGTTTTTGCAAGCGGCGCCGTGACCCGAGGTGATGTTACCGTTAAGCTTGCCACCGCGGGAAGAATTTGTGTTATAACCGATAAGCCCTACCCGGACAGGCACTTGGTTAATTATTCACACATAGCCGAGGGACTTTGGTACCCCGGCACGGCAACAAAATCCTGTGCGGCCTCCTACCGTTGGTACAGAGATACCTTCGGTGGGGAGTATGCCGAGCTTGACAAGGCGGCCGCGGTTGTTCCCATAGGCTGTGACGGGCTTATTTTCCACCCTTATTTAAACGGTGAGCTGACCCCCTATGCCGACCCTGCGCTTTGCGGCAGCTTTACGGGTGTTCGCGCAACCCACACAAAGGCACATTTTACGCGAGCCGTGCTTGAGGGTGTGGCTTATTCCCTGCTTGACAGTAAGCTTTATCTTGATTCGCTTAATATTTCCTACAATACAGTTGCAACCGCAATAGGCGGCGGCACAAAGGGTAAGCTTTGGCGGCAAATGATTGCCGATACTCTCGGTATTGCTCTTAAAACCACCGAAAGCAGTGACTCATCCTTGGGTTCTGCCATGCTTGCGGGCATTGCCACGGGCGTGTTTAAAGATGCGGCCGAGGCTGTAAAAAGGTGTGTTAAGGAAACGGACATTACCTATCCCAATTCGGAAAACACCGTGAAATACCGCGCTGTTTTTGAGGAATACAAAAGAATTCACGATGCTTTGGCGCCTGTTTACAGCGGGAGGCAGCTATGAAAATAGCTGTGTGTATTCGCCGCGGGCTTGACGGAGAAATAAATCCCTTTGATGCCTGCGCATATGAAGAAGCATTAAGAATAAAGGACGCGGAGATCACACTTATAAGTATGGGCCCCGAAAACACAGGCGATTTTTTGTTGGGGTTAACACGCCTGGGAGCCGAAAAAGCACTGCTCTTGACCGACAAGGCCTTTGCCGGTGCCGATACCCTTGCCACGGCCTATACTCTCTCGCTTGCAATAAAAAGGCTTAAGCCCGATTTGATTTTTTGCGGTCGGCAGACGCTTGTGGGGGACACGGCTCAAACAGGACCTATGCTTTCGGTTTTTGCGGGAGCGGAGCTTATAACAAATGTTATGAGTATTGACAAAATCGATGAAGCCGTGACCTGCACCACAAGAGAGGGAGGCGTGCAAACCGCTTCATTGCCCGCTCTTTTAACAATTGAACGCATTAATACCCTCAGATTGCCGAGTATTATGTCACGGCAGGGCACTGTTGAACTACTTTCTGCCGAGGACATAGGTGCAGACCCTAAACGCTGCGGACTTGCGGGCTCACCCACAAGGGTGCTTAAAACCTTTGAAAACCAATCGGGTAAAAGAAAATGCAAATTTATATCCTTTGAGGAATTACCCGCTGCAATAGACGCGGCTTTGAAAAAGAACAGTGAGAGGGCCGTCTCGGTATCTGTCGGTGATAAAAGGCATGAAAGGGTTTGCATAGTAGGTGAAGCACCACGCGCCTTTGCCGAGACTGTAAGTGATGATATTACGCTGCTTAATCTCGGCACAGCCGAGGAATTATCCGCCGAAATAGAACGAATAAAGCCGTCTGCCGTGCTTTGGGGAAGCGACGATGCTTCAAAAAAGCTTGCGGCACAGGTGAGTGCGCGGCTCGGGCTCGGTCTCTGTGCCGATTGCACCTCGCTTGAAACCGACGGCAGTGAGCTTATTATGTATCGTCCGGCTCTTTCGGGCAGCATAATCGCGAAAATCAAGAGCTTAACAAAACCTGCCATGGCAACCGTCAGAACAGCAGACAGCGGCGTCAAGGATATTATTGTGGCTATAGGCTACGGTGCAAGAAATAATATAGAAGCTGTGAAATCTCTTGCGGCGGAGCTCGGTGCGGATATTGCGGCAACCAGAAAGGCCGTTGATAACGGCTGTATGCCCTATTCGGCACAGGTGGGTTTAACCGGAAAAACGGTGGCTCCGCCGGTGTATGTCGCCGTGGGTGTTTCGGGGGCAGTGCACCACCTTGTGGGTATGCAAAGCGCAGGAACCGTTATTGCAATAAATCCCGATAAGGACGCGCCGATTTTTCAATATGCCGATTTTGGTATATTGCGGGAATTTTAAGTGTGATTTAAATTTCGTTTGCCTAAAACCGTTGCATTTGAGGCGGCAGAATGCTATTATATAATGTATACGGTGGATTTAAGGTGGAAATAACATTATGAATTATTACGAGGCGCTTGAGTATATACATTCCCTCGGAAATTTTAAGCTTAAGCCCGGCTTGGAACGAATTAACAAGGCGCTTGCGCTGCTCGGAAATCCGCAGGCGTGCTTTGAAGCTATCCATATTGCGGGCACCAACGGCAAGGGCTCGGTTTCGGCAATGCTGGCCGAGGCTTTCAAGGCGGCGGGCTTTAAAACGGGGCTGTTTGTTTCTCCTTATGTAATCAATTTCAGAGAACGTATACAAATAAACGGCGAATTTATAAGCGAAAAAAAGCTTGCCGAGTATGCCGAAAGGGTTAAAAGCACCGGTGCAGAGCTTTCGGAATTTGAATTTATAACCGCAATGGCTTTTCTGTATTTTGCCGACGAGCAATGCGATATTGCCGTTATTGAAACGGGACTTGGCGGCAGGCTGGATGCCACAAATACACTTACACGCGTGCGCGCGGTGGTGATTACGGCAATCGGTCTTGATCACACCGCAATTTTGGGCGGTACATATGCCGAAATCACACGTGAAAAATGCGGTATTCTCGCAAATTTTCCTGCTGTGCTTTCGCCAAATCAACCGCCCGAGGTAATCAATACGGTTTATGAATATACAAACCCCGTAATACCGGATGTAAATCAGCTTGAAATAACCTCAAGCAGTATTTTCGGCACCGATTTTGTATATAAGGGGCGTAAATATTCGCTTACAATGCCGGGTATTCACCAGGCGGAAAATGCTGTCACGGCAATAGAGGCAATAAATCTAAGCGGATACAAAATACCCTATGAAACAATTAGCAGGGCACTTAAGGCGGTCAGCTTTCCCGCCAGGGCAGAGGTTATTTGCAAAAGCCCGCTTGTTGTGCTGGACGGTGCACACAATCCACACGGTGCCGCCGCTCTTTCGGCACTTATGCAGGAATACGAAGGCCGCATAACCGCAATTGTCGGTGTAATGCGGGATAAGGATTATAAGGCCGTGCTGAAAAAAACCTTGCCGCACTGTCGGGCGGCGGTTGCGGTCACGGTGGAAAATATGCCGCGTGCCCTTTGCGGCGAAGGGCTGGCAGAGGCGGCAAAGGTCTTTTGCCCGTGCACCTTTGCTGAAAGCTACGGCGCGGCAATAGCCGAGGCCTTTAAAGAAGCCTGCGGTGAACCTGTTTTTGTTTTCGGCTCGCTCTATCTTGCGGGAGGTATAAGAGAGAAGCTTAAGGATTATTGTGAAAAAAATTTTTAAAGCCCGCTTAATGCGACAATATTTTTAAGGACAAGCCTGTATTATATATGCAGAGCTTGTTTTTTTATACGGAGGTGAGAATATGTCGGTTGAGGTTCGTGTTAAAGGAACGGTTATGACCGCCTATCTTTCGGGAGAGCTTGACCACCATTCAGCGAGGGTAATGCGTGAAGCCATTGACAGCGCAGTTGAGCTTAATATGCCGGAAAGACTTATTTTAAATTTCAAAAACATAAGCTTTATGGACAGCTCGGGCATAGGCCTTGTTATGGGACGGTACGGAAAGCTTTGTAAAACCGGTGCCGAGCTTGTGGTAGCAGAGGCGCCGCCGCAAATATATAAGGTGATGAAATTGGCGGGGCTTGAACGCCTTGCAAAATTGGAAAGCAGATAATACGGCAGTGAAAGGAGCCTGTAATCAAAATGAAAGTGACAAATAAATTTGTTATGAATTTGGCGGCAAAATCGGCAAATGAGGGGTTTGCAAGGGCCTGCATAGCGGCCTTTGCCGCTCAGCTTGACCCAACGCTTGAGGAAATTAACGACATTAAAACCGCCGTGAGCGAGGCGGTGACCAATTGCATTGTTCACGCGTATAAGGAAAGCATAGGAAAAATTTACATAACAGCCGAGCTTTGCGAGGAGGGCGTGCTCAGAATTAAAATACGCGACACCGGCTGCGGAATGGAAAATGTGGAAAAAGCAATGGAGCCGCTTTACACAACCGTGGGCGGCGAAAGGGCCGGCCTCGGCTTTGCCGTAATGCAAAGCTTTATGGATTCCGTAAGGGTGCGCTCGACGGTGGGGCGCGGCACAACCGTGGTTATGATTAAAAAAATAGCCAGGCGTTACGGGCTCAATGTGCATTGAACAGCTTGAACGCGACCGCTTTATAGAAAGTAATCTTGGACTTGTACATTCTCTGTGCAAACGGTTTGTTGGTAAGGGAATAGAATATGATGACCTTTATCAGGCAGGGTGTATGGGTCTTGTAAAAGCAAGCGATGCGTTCGACAGGGAACGGGGGCTTTGCTTTTCAACCTATGCGGTTCCCGTTATATTGGGAGAAATAAAAAGGCTCTTTCGTGACGGCGGTGCGGTTAAAATTTCAAGAAGTGTAAAGGAATTGGGATTGAAAATAGCGGCCGAAAAGCAAAGGGCAGAGCAAAAGCTCTGCCGCGAGCCCACCGTTTCGGAGCTTGCTTCGGCACTCGGAGTAACGAATGAAGAAATAACCGAGGCCGTTTGCGCAATGCAGCCTACCGTCTCTCTTACTTATGATGACGGGGATAACCGCGAGGCGGATTTACCCACCGTAAACGGTGAGGACGAAATTACCGATAGGCTGATGCTCGGCTCCTTGCTTGAGCATTTAACGGAAAACGAAAGGCAAATTATTAAATGCAGATACTACAATTTTCTTACGCAAAGCAAAACCGCTGAAAAGCTTTCTATGACACAGGTGCAGGTCTCACGCGCCGAAAAGCGGCTTTTGAATAAGCTGAGGGAATTAATTTTGCGGTAAATGTGCAGTAATTATACACAAAATCACAATATATTGTGTCTTTTGTCGAAAGGGAATTTTTTTTGAAAAAAACTTAAAAAAAGTGTTGACAAAGGGGAGGAGGTGTGGTATTATAATCGGGCACCCCA
>CAZKUO010000041.1:0-13493 GCA_964555975.1 uncultured Ruminococcus sp.
AGGGGTGCGGGTCTCCGGTGGAGACCTCTGCCAACGGCAGAAGCACCGACCGAGGCGGTAGCCGAGACGTGGCCGAGCGTAGCGAGGTCGGAGGGATATAAAAAATTAAATCTTACGCATATAATAAATTGTTTTTTACCTCTGCGGATTTAAATATCCCCCGGTCTCACTCCGTTCGACACTCTGACGGAGCCGTCCCCTTTTGTCGCTTCGCGACATTTTCCCCGCACCGCGGGGACATCGGCCCTAAAGGCAAGGGGCCTTTTAATTGGCTTGCACAAGCTTCAAAATACGTCCATAGGGCCATGCCTCCCGGACTGTCCGAGGTATTAAACCGCGCCGAAAGCCGAATTATCCGTCGGCAGCTACTCCGCCAGACCCTCGGACACGCCCATAAGAATAATACCTGCGAAGACCGTGAAAATTATAAGATAATGCTTTAAGGAAAGCTTTTCCTTTAAGAAAATACGTGAGAGCAGCACCGAAAACACGCAGTAGGCGGAAATCATCGGGGCGGCCACGGTGGGATTATCGCCTATTGCGTAAATATAGGCAAACTGACCCGCCGTTTCGCAACCGGCGCCCAGCCACTTGGGCAAATCCCACTTAAAGCTCGGCTTTTGCTTTTTTATCACATACACGTATACAAAGGCGATAACCGCCATTATAAAGAATGTATACTCGTATGCAATGTTGGCCGAGTCCTCCCCCACAAAGCCCCTGTCGAGCAATATTGCATCGGCAAAGGTGCCGAGCCCGTCAAGCAGGCAGTAAAATATCGGGAAGAATACCGCAATAAAGCCGGATTTAAACCTTTTGTTTTCCTGCAGGGCTCCAAGCTCGGCCGCCTCGGTATCGTATTTCTTTTCAACAAACGCAAGACCGATTACCCCCACGCACACAAGGGCTATGCCCGCCCAGCTGAGGGCATCGGGCATTTGGCGCAGAAAAATCAGGCACAAAATACAGGCAACCGCCCCCGAGGAATTGCATATGGGGGACGAAACCGAAAGCATTATGTACCTCAGCCCCACGTAGCCGAGTATCATAGAGAGCACATAGCAGAAAATCGCGGGCATATATTTTATAAAATCTACGGGATAAAATTCCGTGCCGCTAAGCAATTCAACCGTTGCGTGCAGACCCATAACGGTGCCCACCGCAACCACTATTTTCCAATGACTGTATTTATCCTGCGGGTCGGAGCCCATTTTTGAAAACAAATCCGAGCCGCCCCAAAACACAATCGTTATTAATGCTAAAATAAACCACATTTTTCAAAACCGTCCTTTTTTAATATTCCGAAAGGGAATATTAACGGGGGCGGTCTTCTTCTGAAATGCAGAACAAATTCCTTATAAGACTTCATTTTTTCAATCGGCTTCGGAAAGCTTTTTTGCAAGCTCGGTCAACTCGCCGTCATTGTAAAATTCTATTGTGAGGGTTCCCCTGCCGCCGCCCGTGGGCGTAACCTTAACTTTACGGTGAATTTCGTTTTTAAGCGAAAGCTCAACCTCGCTGTAAAAGGTCGGCTTTGCGACATTAGTCTTTGCGGGCTTGCTCTTTTTTGCCGCCGCAGCAGCCCTTTCAAGCTCACGAACCGAGGCGCCATCCACCGCGGCCATAAGCATTTTTGCCCTGACCTCCTCATTATCACAGGAAAGCAGTGCACGCGCGTGTCCCGCGGATATACTGCCACGCCTCAGGGCTTCAAGCTCGGGCTCACTGAGCGAGAGCAGACGGAGCGCATTTGTAACCGCACTGCGGGATTTCCCCATTCTTGCGGCAACCTCCTCCTGGGTAAGGCCGTAGCTGTCTATAAGCGAGCGATAGCCGAGCGCTTCTTCAACGGCATTCAAATCCTCACGCTGTAAATTCTCTATTAAAGCAAGCTCCTTTACGGTGCGTTCGTCGGCATCACGTATAATAACCGGCACCTCGTCAAGCCCTGCAAGGCGGCTTGCCCTCCAGCGGCGTTCACCCGCAATTATACTATATCTTCCGTTTATATTCGGTTTAACCACAATAGGTTGTATAAGCCCGTGCTGTGCAATGCTGTCTGCCAGCTCAGAGAGTGCGTTTTCGTCAAAGTCCCTGCGGGGCTGCTCACGGTTGGGTTCAATATCGTTAAGCTTTAATTTAACACTGCTGTTTGTATCGGTTGCGTTTTCGCTGAAAAGCGAGTCAAGCCCCTTGCCGAGGCCCCCTTTTTTTACGGCCATTTTATCTTCTCCTGTTCTTCTTTAAAAATTCCTTTGTTAAATCATTATACGCCGCGGCACCCTTTGAGCGCTTGTCATAATACTGTATCGGCATACCGTAGCTCGGTGCCTCGGAAAGCCGCACAGCGCGCGGAATTACCGATTTGTAAAGCTTATCCGAGAAATATTTTTTAATTTCCGCAACCACCTGCGAGGTGAGGTTTAAACGCCCGTCGTACATTGTGAGCACTATCCCCTCAAGCTCAAGAGTCGAATTATAGAGCCGCTTCACCTGGCGAATGCTTGCCATAAGCTGCGAAAGCCCCTCAAGCGCAAAATACTCACACTGTATCGGCACAAGCACCGTGTCACAGGCGTTAAGCGCATTTATTGTTATAAGTCCGAGCGACGGCGGACAATCTATAAGTATGTAGTCATAGCTTTCTCTTGAAGCCGCAAGTGCCATTTTAAGCTGTGCCTCGCGGTGTTCAAGCTCAATTAAATCAACCTCGGCCGCCGCAAGCGACATTGAGGACGGCACAACATCCACATTTTTATACTCGGTTTTGACTATCGCCTCATTAAGCTTGCCTGTGCCTATAAGCAGCTCATAAACCGTGGTTGCGGTTTCCTTTTTGTTTATTCCGAAGCCGCTTGTTGAATTGCCCTGCGGGTCGGCATCCACAAGCAAAACCTTTTTGCCCGCAATTCCCACGCCGGCCGCAAGATTTACCGCCGTGGTGGTCTTGCCTACGCCGCCCTTTTGATTCACAACGGCTATTATCTTCCCCATATTCTACCTCCGAAAAAATGTTTCACGTGAAACATTGCTTTAGTGCTTTTATTATATCAGCTACGCGAACAAAAGTAAATAGAAATATGCTCGGCGGGGGAATTTTTGCACAAACCAACAAAGGCTCCCTCTGACGAGGGAGCTGGCAGCGAAGCTGACTGAGGGAGAGAAAAAAGGTTAAGATTTGATGTCGTTTTAGTTTATCTCTCCCTCCGACCTCGCTGCGCTCGCCCACCTCCCTCGTCAGAGGGAGGCAAAGAATTTGCACAAGTAAATTAAAAGGCACCCAAGCCTTTCGGGCCGATGTCCCCGCAGTGCGGGGAAAATGTCGCGAAGCGACAAAAGGGGACGGCTCTGTCAAAGTGTCGAGCAAAGCGATACTGAGGGGTAGTTTTGTTAAGAAACTTAAATTATCTCTCCCTCCGTCTTTGCCTTACGGCAAATCCAACTCCCTTTAGGCAAGGGAGGCAAACTTGTACAAATCAATAAGTCACCCTTATGTCTTATCCCCGGGCTTAAAAAGCACCGCCATAATAAAGGCCGATGTAATCGCCGTGGCTATACCTGCCGAGGTTGCGGTCAAGCCGCCCGTGAGTGCTCCCATAAAGCCGTATTTATCCACGGCCTCGCGCACACCGCAGGCAAGGCTGTAGCCGAAGCCGGTCAACGGAACGGTGGCTCCCGCACCCGCAAAATCCACAATCGGGGCGTAAACACCTATCGCGGTTAAAATAACACCCGCCACCACATATGAAACCAATATGCGTGCGGGTGTGAGCTTTGTGTAATCTATAAGCACCTGGCCGATCAGGCAAAAGCTCCCGCCGACCAAAAATGCGTAAATACAGCTAAGGCAAATATCCATTGCATACTCTCCTCCCGATAATGTTTCACGTGAAACATTATTAGGCTTCCCCGGGAATTGCAATTTATACATCTGTGCCGAAATTCTCTTTAATTTCGCGGAGCACCTGTTCGTAATCGAGCATACGCACCCGCACGCTGTCGGCCCCCTCAGAGCGAACGGTGAGAACAACCGAGCAGGTTTTAAAGGCGCGGTCGGGCGGGGTGCGCACAAGCTTTATTTCACCTATATTCTCCCGCGGACAATAAAGCTCGCAGGTATTAAAGTGCTTCACGGCCTGCGCGTATATATTTTTTCCGACACGCAGCTTGCCGAGCCGAAATTCAAACAGCTTCAAATGGGCGTAATACATTACCACGGCGCAAAGTACGCTTGCCGCAAAAAGCGCCAAACGGCTGAAATTCGGGAAAATGTGCGCAAAAACAACAAAACCTATAACGGTTGCCGATAAATAAAGCCACGGGAAATACAAAAAACGATTGCGGGTTATTCTGTCGCGCCGGGCGTGCATTAATCGGCCGTCGGGCAAGAGAAAGGGGAAAAAGTCCGCAAAGCAGCTTTTAATTTCTCCGCGCCTGCCCGAGGGCACTATTACGGCGGTTTCGCGCTTTCCGCCGCCGTATCCGCCGACGCTCACCTTCATTGCATACCGCTTGAAAATCCGCATTAGCGGGCTTTGGGAGATAACCGCATTATTCACCGAGCTTTTTTTGAAGACCGAGCGGCTCCGCACAAAAAAGCCCGACCGAACCTCAAGCTTATCCTTTTCAAGAAAAAGCTTGAAATTAATATACTTAAAAAAAGAATAAACAAAGGAAACCGCATAGCTTAAAAGAAATATTAGGGTAATTGTGTTTGCAATGGGTGGAAAATAGCTTTTAAAGCTGTTTGAGGCACTGTTGATTTCATCAAGCAGAATATTCTCAAGCGCAATGCCGAGCAGCTTTCCCGCCTTGTTTATTATAGGCACGGCAATCAACATTCCCGTAACCGCCGAGGAGGTTGTTGCCGCCATTATTGCCACCCGCACGGCTGAAAAGTGCACCGCAGGCGCCTTTTTTTCGCCGTAAAGCAGTACCGAGGCCTCAGCACTGTCCCTTTGCGAAAGCTTAAATTCAAAATCCGGCTTACCGGGACTGCCCGCCTCTGTGTTAATTCTGTAGGTGACCGAGCGGAACACGGCATCAAAGGGATTTTGGGCTATTTGCACCGAGGAAAGCTTATTCGCCGCGATATAGGCCTCGGTCTTGAAAAAAACGCCGGTTTTCACCGTTACGCCGCCGGGTGTGCAAATCAGCCTGAAGGCGCGGCAGCGCAGGACGGCAATAAGCGTGATTGCCGCGAATGCGATAAGCTCAAGGGTTAAAACCCCCGTCACACGCCGACCGATTAAATACTGCACCACGCCCCTAAGCACGGGGATTACAAGAATAAAGGAAAAGGGCTTCACAAGCCCCACTATCATAAGCGGATGTGCACGAAATTCTTTTTTCATTGCTCCCCCTCCGCCGAAACCGCCTTAACAAAAAGCCGAACCTCATCACTTAAAAGCTCGGGCACGGTAACGCGGGCGCGTGCCGCCTTAAGTGAAAGCGCGGTGAGCCCCATAGCCTTTGCAAGCGGCGTTGAAAAGGTTTGCAAATAAACCATTCGCGAAAAGGGCATTATGTGGGTGGTTTTTATAAAAACTCCGCTTTTAATAACAATGGCACCCGCGGGGAAGCTGATTTCATAGCTTTTAAAATAGGCGGGAATATACCAAAGTACCGCCGTAAGGGTGAGCAAAAGAAGCAGACCCGCCGGCAACAGGCACCAAAGGGTCAGTCTGCATAAAAACAGCAAGGCCGCCACAGGCAGCAGACCCGCCGCCGATACTCTGATTTGCCACAAAATTCTTGTTTTTGCGGGTATTCCGTATTTTTCCGTACAGCCTCCTCCTTTCGGTTTACATAATACTATTTTTCAGATTTTATCCCATCCCAATATTCCTTAAAGCGTTGCTCGGTTTTATTGTCTCCGTAAACATAATATTGCTTATTTTTAATTGCATCCGGCAAATACTGTTGGTTTACATAATGATTGGGGTACATATGCGGATATTTATAGTTCTGCCCTCTCGCTTCGGCCTCGGCGCCGTCGAAATGCTTGTTTTGAAGCTGTCTCGGCACAGGGCCGCCGAAGCCCTTTTCAATGTCGCTCATAGCGGCGGCGATTGCATCATGTCCCGAAACGGATTTAGGTGCGGTGGCAACCGCAATAACCGCATCCGCAAGGGGTATTCGGGCCTCCGGCAGGCCTATTTTTTCGGCCATTTCAACGGCGGCCGCCACAATCGGCAGAATTTGCGGATAAGCAAGCCCCACATCCTCGGCGGCGCAAACCATAAGCCGCCTGCAGGCACTCGGCAAATCCCCCGCCGCAAGCAGTCGTCCGAGGTAATAAATCGCGGCATCGGGGTCGGATCCGCGCATTGATTTTTGGTAAGCCGAAATAATATCGTAGTGCTCATCGCCGTCGCGGTCGTATCTTACCGCATTTGAGGCTATAATTTCCTCCACGGCTTCGGGCGAAATCTCAATTTCGGTTTCCGTTTCGCTTGTTAAAATGCAAAGCTCAAGCATATTAAGCGCACGGCGCACGTCTCCCGCGGCGGCGGCCGCGGTTTTAAAGCGGTCGGCCTCGGCAAAAGCAATGCTCTTGCCCTTTTCTTCGCTCAAAATGCCTATTGCCCTGTCAAGCACGGCTTTAATATCCTCCGCCGAAAGGGGTTTAAATTCAAAAACGGTGGAGCGGCTTAAAATTGCGTTGTAAACATAAAAATAGGGATTTTCCGTGGTGGAGGCTATAAGTGTAATATCCCCGTTTTCTATGTAAGAAAGCAAAATTTGTTGCTGTTTTTTATTAAAATACTGTATTTCGTCAAGATACAGCAGTATGCCGTTTTGCGCCTCAATTGTACCTATTGTGCCTATTATATCCTTAATATCGGCGGTGGAGGCGGTTGTGGCGTTAAGCCGGCACAGCTTTTTGCCCGAAACCGAGGCTATTATGTTGGCAACGGTGGTTTTGCCCACCCCCGAGGGGCCGTAGAAAATCAAATTGGGAATATCACCCGAGTCTATAATTTTTCTGAGCACCTTTCCCGGGGCTAAAAGCTGCCGCTGCCCCGCAACCTCATCAACCGTTTTCGGTCTGAGCCTGTCGGCCAAGGGTGTAACCATAATTATCAACCGCCTTAAAATTAACATTTTCCGAAGCCCGTCAACATAATATTACAGTGGATCGGAGTGGGAATATTGAAAAAAACAATTTTTATTAAAAATGCGCTTATACTTACCGTTTCATCGCTTGCCCTGCGCTTTTTGGGAATAATTTTCAAGGTTTGGCTTGCAAAAACAATCGGTGCCGAGGGAATAGGCCTTTATCAGCTTATTTTCAGCGTTTACGTGCTTGCTTCCACCTTTGCCGCAAGCGGCATAAGCACTGCGGTAACCCGCCTTACGGCCGAGCAGTCCGAGCGGCCCGAAAAACGCACCGCGGTTAAAATACTTACCCGCGCCGCCGGGCTTACACTGCTTATTTCCGCCGTTACGTCGGCCGTTTTGCTGTTATCGGCCGATTTTATTGCCGAGCGGCTTTTAAATGACACGCGCGCGGCCTCCGCCCTTAAAATACTGCCGCTTGCCCTCCCCTTTATGGGGCTTTCCTCCTGCTTTCGCGGATATTTTATAGCCCGCAGAAAAATAACCCCAAACGCGGCAACACAGCTGCTTGAACAGGCGGCACGCATAGCACTCACACTGCTGCTTGTTAAAAAATACGCCCCGCGGGGCATAGGTGCCTGCACATCTGCGGTGATTTTCGGTGACTGCGCCGCCGAAATCATCTCGTTTTCGGTGCTGTTTCTCGTCTGTCGCAAAGATATTTCACGCTTAAAGACGGAAAACAGCCGACCCGCAGGCGGAATTTTGAAAAAACTGTTGCACATTGCCCTGCCCATAACCTCGGGCAGATATTTAAATTCGCTCCTGCGCACTGCGGAAAACATACTTGTGCCGAAAAATCTCGCAAAATATCCCTTTGGAGGCAGTGGTGCGCTTTCGCAATTCGGTATGATAAAGGGAATGGCGCTGCCTGTTTTGTTTTTCCCCTCAACCCTGCTTAATTCTGTTTCAACCCTCTTAATACCCGAAATTTCCGAGGCCGAAGCGCGCAATCGCCACGGGCTTGTGCGCACCGCCGCCGAGAATATTATTAAATTGACAGCCGTAACCGCCTTCATTTTCGCCGCAATTTTCTTTGTAGGGGGCGAAAAAATCGGCCTGCTGATATATAAAAGCCGCGAGGTGGGCAAACTGTTAAAATATCTTTCTCCTATTGTACCGCTGATGTATCTCGACAGCATTTCCGACGGCATTTTAAAGGGGCTTGACCAGCAGGGCTTTACCTTTCGCACCTCGGTTTCGGATTCGGCTGTACGCATTGTGCTGATTTTGCTGCTATTACCCGTTTTCGGGCTTAGGGGCTTTATTGTGATAATGTATTTTTCAAACGCCCTTACCTGCTTTCTCAATGTGGGGCGGCTTATACGCATTACGGGCGCCGCCCTAAAGCCCTTTAAAGAGCTTGTAATGCCGCTTTTCTTCGCGGCGGCCTCGGCGTTTTCGGTAAATGCCGCCCTTAATGCGCTCGGCATAACAAACGTTTTGGTTTACATAACATTGCTGTGCACCGCCGCTGTTTTGCTTTATGCCGCCTCGGTTTTAACGAGCGGTGCCGTAACGGCGGATGAAATTAAAAATCTTCTCCGCAAATGATTTTATAATTTCTTTTCACAACCGCCTCTCCACGCCATTCGTATGCGCGACCGTTAATATCCTCGCCGTATTCGTAGGAATTTTTGTAGCCCTTTAAAAATTCCGGAATATAGGTCAACTCGGTGTTGCGGTTTAAGGGGCATACCTCCGCACAGACATCGCACCCCCAAACGGTGTTAAACCGCCGCAGGAGCTCTTTTTCCTTAAAATCGGGCTCATTTTTTTGCTGGCTCACAGCCGATAGGCATTTGCCGCCTAAATCCTCCCTTGGACAGGCCTTTTCACAATTGCCGCAGGAAGGGCATTTTTCAAAGGCATTTTCACAACGAATTTCAAGGTCGGTTACAATTTCGCAAATAAAGCAGTAGCTCCCGTATTTGCGGTTTATCAAAAGTCCGTTTTCACCGTACACCCCAAGCCCCGCCCTCGCCGCGGCATAAACCTCGGGTATGGGCGAATTATCGGTAAAGGCCGCAAAGCGGTTTTCGGGAAAGCGGAGTGCCAGCTGCGGCAGTATCACATCAAAATATTTTTTTGCCACACCGTGGTAATCGGGCACGGCAGCATAGCGGCAAATGTTTTCCGGCGGGGAAGCCTTAACCCTGTAGGGCATTAAAAAAAGAATTATGCTTTTAGGCTCTTTCGGCAGTCTTGCCGCCGCACGGCAGGTTAAAAGCCTGTCGGCCACCGCGGCATATTCGCAAAAGCCCACATCACGTATTCCCGCCCCGTTTATTATTTCTGTTATAATTTTTCCGTTCATCGCAGTGCTTTGAAAAATTCGGCTAAAAGTGCGGTACATTCCGCCTCTTTAATTCCGCCGTAAACCTCGGGCTTTGTGTCAAACGGCAGCTCGCACAGCCTTATAACACTGTCAATACAGCCCGCGCGGCTGTCGAAAGCTCCGAAAACAAGTGTGGAAATGCGGGAATTTACAATCGCACCCATACACATAGGGCAGGGCTCAAGGGTTACATACATTTCACAGCCGTCAAGCCGCCAGGAGTGGAGTGCCGCACAGGCCTTATCAACCGCCTCGATTTCGGCATGAGAAAGTGCATTTTGCTTTTCCTCCCGCCGGTTGTGCCCGCGTGCTATTATTTCACCGTTTTTCACAATAACCGCACCCACGGGCACCTCGCCTGCGGCCGCGGCAATACGCGCCTCACTTATTGCGGCATTCATAAATTCGCTGTTCATTCTCACTCAAAGCTCCCCGAAAACTGCGGCGGCTCTTTAAAAAACACAGGCTCCCTGTTTTTAAGCAAAAACAGGAAAATCGGGGCGGTAAAGCCGAAAATTACCGAAAGCACAGTGTAAATCACCGCGTTTTCTCGCCCGAAAAGCAAAAACACCCTGTAGAGCACAAGGTAATAAACAATTTTTTCGGCCAGCAGGGTGAGAAAAAGCAAAACAAAAAATAAAATTACGGGGACAAGTGAAATAAATTGCTCGGGCAGCATTTCGGTGCCGTTTTCAAGTGCGGCAAGCGCAAAGCCGTAAATCCTAACGGCCGAAATTGCCGAAAAGAGCATAAGGCCCGCCCCTAAAATAACCGTTGCCGCCGAAAGCAGACACAAGCAAAGCCCGAGCCTTTTAGGCTTTTCGTTCTCGTTTTTACGGTGCTTTTCCGCAATTTTTCCCAAATTCAATTGCCGCAAAACGGGAACAAAGGCAAAAAAGGGCCTTTTAAGCCCCACTTCCCGCGCCATTTTAAAGGTGGCGAGGGCCTGCAACAAATACATTGCAAGCCGCACTGCCGCCGCCACCGCCGAAAAAAGCATTAAATTTTTCAAAACCACCGTTACCTGCTGCTCGGAAAAGCCGAAATCAATCAAAAATTCAAGCATATTCGCAACTCCGCCGTTAAAAATAAATAAATGCCTCAAGAATACAAACAACCGCCGCAATTATTATTGCCGGGGAAGTGAAGAAATACTTTACGCGTTGCCGCATTTCAAGCCTGCATTCCCCCGCCGAAAGCCTGTAATCCGCATCCTTATCGCCGCCGATTGCAAGTGCCGCAACACCCAGCATCAACGACAGCATAATAAATATAATATAAAGAATATTCTGCGAGGTTTGCGAAAGAGTATCCGGCAGAAAATCAAATACAACCGAAACCGCGTTATTTGTGGCGTGCACGGCAATTGCCGTGAGCAACGATTCCGTTTTAACGGTTATGTAGCCTAACGCCAGCCCCACCAAAAAAGCAAAGGGCATCTGCTCGAAATTTCCGTGCATTAACCCGAACAGCAGTGCAGAAACAACTATGGCAAAGCCCTCGCCGTACCTTTTAAGGGAGCCCAAAACAAGCCCGCGAAAGGCGTATTCCTCCACAAGTGCGGGAACAGCCACTGTTGAGAGCAAACACAGCAAAAATCCGAAGAAGCCCTGCGGATTTTCGCCGTAGCTTACGGTGTAATCAATACCGAAAAAGGAGAAAAAGCTGTCCGCAAAGGAGACCGCCGTGTTCGCAAAGGCGCAAAAGGCAATACCGATAAAATACATTGCAACGCCGTTTACCTTTTTCGTTCTTTTAAAGGAGGCAAGCCTTGAAACCCAAAGCCCGTTTGTTTGAAAAATCACGGTAATAGGCACCACAAACATAATTATCGAAAGCAAAACCTGAATTACCTGCAATATTGCGGGGTCGCTTATAAGCCTGCGCGCAGCCTCCTCCGAAAAGCCGAGCCTGCCCATTACAAAAAGGTATGCAAAGCTCCAAACAAGGGCTATTGCAAGCGAAATTATAAGCGAAACACCTATTGCGTTTGCCGTTTTTTTAATTTCTCGCTTTTCTTCATACATTTCGGGGGTCATACCAAACGGTAAAAAGGTGCCGTAATTAAGGCTTTCTGCACCGTTCATACCGAAACCGCCGCGGTTATCGGTATTTTGTGCCGCATTTTCTTCCCGTCTCTCCCCAAACTGCGGACGGTATTCGTTCATACCTGCTTTTACCTGCCTTTTTCAAAATTTATGCCCTTTCGGGGCTTAATAACATAAATAAACCGTAATTGCCTAAATGGTGCGGAATTTGGCTTTTCGTAAGCCTCAAAAATCCGTTCGTATGGCGGGGGCTTGCTCCCGCTCTGCAATGTGCGAAAAAACACATTTTCTGTTTTTGGTACATATAGTCACAAAATATGCACCCGCAGAGCTGTAATCATACTTTTTAAGACGGGTATGCCTTCTTTTCGGCAATTCACTTTCTTTATTCATATGAATTTCCTCTCGAAAACAACGCGGCAAATGCTATCTTATCCGCCCGCAAATTTAGGCTTGGGAACCTTTATCTGTTTGTACAAATTCTTTTATTTAAAATCAATTCTCGGTCTCGGGGGGCTGTTCCTCGGTGCTTTCCTCGGTTACCTCGGTTTCGGGCAGGTCGACAATTTCTTCCTCGTTGTGCTCCGTTACGGCAACCGAAAGTATCCTTTCACCCTCGCCCACGCGCATTACCCTTACGCCCTTTGCGGGACGTGCGAGTGTGGGAATATCGCCCGAGAAAATTCTTATAATAATGCCGTTTGAGGCTATCATTATAATATCCTCATCACCCTTAACGGCAAGAGTAGCCGCAACGTCACCGTATTTTTCAACTCGGTAGTTTATAAGGCCGTGACCGCCGCGGGATTGCAGCCTGTAATCCTTAACGCTGCTTATTCTTCCGAAGCCCGTTTCGGTGATTGTTAAAAGCTTTGTTTCCCCGTCGGTTACCTCCATTGAAACAACAAAGTCAAGCGGCTTCATTGTAATTGCGCGAACACCGCGGGCGCCTCTGCCTACGGCCCTTACCTGATTTTCGTTAAACTGAATTGCCATACCCTTTTTGGTGGCAATAAACAGGTTGTCCTCACCCGAGGTCATTTTAACGAAGGTAAGCTCATCGCCCTCATCAATGGAAATTGCAATAATACCGCTCTTTCTGGTGTTTTTAAATTCCGAAAGCCGTGTGCGCTTAATTGTGCCCTGCTTTGTCACCATTGTGATGAATTTTTCCTCATCAAGCTCGCTTGCGGGCAAAATAACGGTGATTTTTTCATCCGGCATAAGGGGCAGAATATTCACAATATTCATTCCCTTTGAGGTGCGGCTGCCCTCGGGTATTTCATAGGCCTTTATGCGGTACATTCTGCCGAGGTTTGAGAACAGCATAATGTAATCGTGTGATGAGCAAACAAGCATATTTTCAACCGTATCGTCTTCCCTTGTGGTCATACCGGTTATTCCCTTGCCGCCGCGGTGCTGAACATTATAGGTATCGGCCGGCAAGCGCTTAATAAAGCCGTTCACCGTCTTTGTGAGAACACACTGCTCCTCGGGGATAAGGTCTTCAATATCCACTTCACCCGCAACCTCCGAAATTTCGGTGCGGCGGTCATCCGAGAACTTGTCACGCAGATTTAAGGCCTCGGTTTTTACAATATCGAGTATTCTTTCATGGCTTGCGAGAATTTCCTCGCACTCCTTAATAAAGTCAAGCTTTTCCTGCAATTCGTCAAGAATTTTCTGCTTTTCAAGACCCGAAAGCTTACCTAATTGCATTTGAACAATTGCGGTGGTTTGAATATCGTCAAGCCCGAAGCGCTCCGAGAGGGCTTCCTTACTTTCGGGAATGGTTTTGCTTGAACGGATAATCGCTATTACCTCGTCAATAAAATCAAGCGCAACCTTTAAGCCCTCCAAAATGTGGGCACGTTCCTCCGCCTTGCGCTTATCGTAAGCGGTGCGGCGGCGAATTATATCACACTGGAAGTCAATGCAGTTTTGCAGCATTTCCTTAAGGGTTAAAATCTGCGGTTTGCCGTTTA
>CAZKUO010000042.1:0-13266 GCA_964555975.1 uncultured Ruminococcus sp.
GGCGGTCCCCTCTGTCACTTCGTGACATCTCCCCACACTGTGGGGAGTAACCCCCGTCAGGTGGAGGCGAGGAAGCACAAACCAATAAGGCTCTTTTATGTAAAGGGAGGCTTAGAAGTACAAATCTACCGCCGACCGAAAGCAAAACAACATTTTGACACACTGTGCCGCACCTTTACGGGGCGGCATTTTTTATTGCGAATATTCGGGACAACCATGACATATTATTTAATTGTAACAGGACTTGAAGCAAATATGCACACAGCTGTGAACGGAAAGGAATGGTTATGAAAATGAATGAAATCAAGCGGTTTGAGGCCTCGCTTTACGGGGTGGCGCCGCGCATACGCGGTGTGCTTGAGCGCCTGCCGGCCAAGGTTAAGGCAGGCACCGAGGAAATACGCCTGCGCTGCGGATTGCCGGTGGCGCTCACCGTGAGCGGTGACACTGTTTTTGTGCTTGAGAGCGGGCAAATCTCATTTTGTGTTACTGGGGGGCTTTTGCGTGCGGAAAGAGAAGAAATTGCCGAAAGCTTCAGGCTGCTTTGCCGAGGCTCGGTTTATGCCCACACCGACGAGCTGAAATGCGGCTACATAAGGCTGCGCGGCGGAAACCGCGCGGGAATATGCGGCACGCAAAGCGAAAGCGGAGCCATACGTGATGTTACCTCTGTAAACATAAGAATAGCGCATGAGGTTTTCGGTGCGGCCGATGACATTGTGCGAAGCTACACAGGCGGCGGCCTTTTGATAGCAGGGCCGCCGGGAAGCGGCAAAACCACGGTGCTTAGAGATTTTATACGCCAGCTTGCCGACGGGAAAAACGGGCGGCACTACCGCATAGCGGTGATAGACAGCCGCGGCGAAATATCCGGCACGGCGGGCGGCGAAGCGGGAAACAACCTGGGGCTCGGCACCGACATTATACTTACCGATGACAAGGCGGCCGGGATTGAAGCGGCTGTGCGAACAATGTTTCCGCATATAGCGGCCTTTGACGAAATAGGCACCGAGGCCGAGCTTTTGCGCGTAAGCGAAAGCTTTTACAGCGGAGTGGATATTGTAACCACCGCACATGCGGGGTGCCCCGCAGAGCTTTGCGAGCGAAGAATAACCGCGGCACTGATACGCAGCGGAGCCATACGCACGGTGGCGTTTTTGCCGGAAATACACGGCGGAAAAATTAAGCTGTTTTCGCCCGGGGAGCTCTGCCATGACAGTGCTGTTTAAGCTTTGCGGCTCATTTTTGGTAATCGGTGCCTGCTTTTTTGCGGGGCTGATTAAATCCGCCGGGCTGCGCCGCCGCAGGGCACGTTTGCGTGAGCTTTGCAAGGGGCTTTCGGAGCTGCGCGAGCGAATAAGAATGGGCGGCGGTGAGATAGAACACTTGCTTAAGGAAAGCTTTGCTCCCGGGCTTATAAGCTTTGAAGAAAAGCCGCGTGTGAACGATGAATGGCTTGAAAAGCGGGATACCGAGCTTTTAAACGCATATCTGTCCGAGGCGGGGCTTTCGGACGCGGAGGGTGAATGTCGCCGTGCGGAGATGTACTTGCGGCTGCTCGGTGCGCAATATGACGAGGCTGTGAAGCGTTGCAACGAGCTGTGCCGAATTTACAGTGCGGCAGGGCTGCTCGGCGGGGCCGTAATATGCATATTTTTCTTGTAGGTGGAGCCGAATGGATGTTGATTTTATTTTCAGAATTGCCGCAATAGGAATAATAGTTACGGTTTTAAATCTTGTGCTGGTGCGCTCGGGGCGGGAGGATCAGGCAATGCTCACAACCCTTGCGGGGCTGGTTGTGGTGCTGCTTATGGTGGTTAACGCCATTGCCGATCTTTTCACAACCGTAAAAAGCCTTTTCGGGCTGTAGCCGCAATGGAGCTGCTTAAGCCTGCGGTAATTTGCCTTATAACCGCAATTACAGCCCTTGCCCTGCGGGAAAAGCGCGGTGAATATGCCTTTGCGGTGGCTCTTGCGGGCGGCACGGCGGCGGCCGGCTGCATAATTGCAAATATCGCCGCTCCGATTGCCTACTTAAAAGCTCTGGTTAGTGAGAGCGGCATAAAAACCGAATACTTTGCCGTTGCGCTGAAAGCCCTTTGCATAGGCTACATAACCGCCTTTATTGCCGATGCCTGCCGAGATTGCGGTCAGGCGGGGCTGGCCTCCAAGGCGGAGCTTGCCGGCAAATGCGCGATTTTTTTGCTGGTGCTGCCGGTTATAGCCTCTGTTTTGGAAACGGCACTCGGCTTTTTGGAATAAATTTAAATGAAATATTTACTCAGTGTTTTAGCCTTGATTTTTGTTTTTCTGCCGCAAACCGTGAATGCCGAGGAGCGGGAATCGGCCGAGGATTTTTACCTGCGGCAATACCGCGAAAGCGGAGCCGACACCCTCGGTGACAACCTGCCCGAGGAGGTGCGGGAATACCTTGAGGAAATCGGCCTTGACCCGGGAAACGGGGCAGCTACGGCAAGCTTTTCGGCCGAGAGTGTTTTTTCGCACATAATCGGTATTTTTAAAGGCGGCCTTAAGGCTCCGCTTGCGGGAGCTGCCGCAATAACGGCTGTTATACTTATTTCGGCGGCGCTCGGCTCTGCCGAGCTTAACAGCAGTGCCGCAAGGGTGGCGGTTTACGCCGCTGCCGCTGCTGTGGCAGCCGTAGCAGTTCGTCCTATTTATTCGGTAATAGCAGGTAGCACCGATGCAATAAAGGGTATCAGTACCTTTATGCTTTCGTTTGTACCGATTTTTGCGGCAATCGCGGCAGCCTCGGGTGCCGCCGCCACAGCTACAGCTACAAGCGGCCTGCTGCTTTCCGCGGCCGAGGGGCTGTCTTTTATATCCGGCTTTGCGGTGCTGCCGCTTATGAACGCCTATCTCGCAATCGGCATAAGCGCCTCGGTTTCCCCGCTTTTGCAGCGCTCCGGCATTGCCGAGGCTATTAAAAAGCTTGCCCTTTGGCTTATTGCTCTTGCTTCAACCGTTTTTGCGGGAATTTTGGCAATTCAAACGGCAATTAATTCCGCCGCAGACAGCCTCACCTCAAAAACCGCGCGCTTTATAATCGGCAGCTCGGTGCCGGTCGCGGGAGGGGTGCTTTCCGAGGCTCTCGGAACGGTGACGGCCTCAATGTCGCTTTTGCGCTCATCTGTGGGGATATACGGCGTGGCCGCCTGCGCCGCACTGCTTTTGCCGTATATTGCGGAGCTGCTTTTGTGGCGGGCGGCGTTGCTTGTCACCTGTGCCCTGGCGGAGATTTTTTCCTCCCCGCGCATAGGCTCGCTTTTAAAAACAATCGATGCGGTGCTTTCGGTGCTCTTGGGCATTTTACTAATGGTGGGCGCTATGTTTATAATCTCGCTTGCAACGGTGGTTTCGTTTGCAAAATCAGGCTAAGGAGATGGTGCTATGAAGGCAATTATCGGCTTTGCGGCAGCGGTTTGCAGCTCGGCCGTGCTTATAGGGGCTTTACAGCTAATAGCACCCGACGGGGCTATGTCCCGTCCGGTAAAATATGCCCTCGCCCTTGCCTTTACCGCCACGGTGGCGGCCGCCGCAATACCGCTCGGCAGTGCGGAAATCGAAATCGGCGCTTCGCAAGCCGCCGCAACCGAGCCCGAGCTGCTTTATGCCGCCTCGGCAGAATATGTGTATGCAAGGCTTTTGGAGGCCGCAAAAACGGAATTTAATAAAATTACCGTTTGTACGGATAAATCGGAGGACGGCAGCATAATAATTACTGAGGTTATTGTCTATTCCGAGCGCCCGAGGGAAGAAATCACAAAAGCCCTCGGCGCCGTGGCGGAAAATTACAGGGTAGAGGTTATAAATGGATAAGGCACTTGAAAAAATCACGGAGCTTGTAAAAAAGCCGCGTGTGCTTCTTGCGGCGGGGCTTGCGGGAATATTGCTTATCTGCCTGCCGTCGCTCTTCGGCAGAGATAGCGAAAAAACCGAGCCCGGCAAAAGCACGGAAATGAGCGTTGAGGAATACCGCGCCGCCCTTGAAACGGCGGTTGAAAGGCTTGTGAGCGGCATTACCGGCAGTGAAAGGGTCGAGGCTGTGGTCACCCTTGAAAGCGGGCCGGTTTATTCCTACGCCGATGTGACAGAGGGCACCGCCGCCGACAAAACCGACAACAACACTACCAGCACCAGCAGTGAGCTGAAAAAAAGCTACATAACCGTTAAAACCGCCGACGGAGGCGAGCAAGCTCTGCTTGTTACCACCGAAATGCCGCAGGTGCGCGGGGTTGCGGTGGTTTGCGAGGGAGGAGACGATAAAGCCCTTTGCGAAAAAATTACGGGTGCCGTAACCGCGGCACTTAACATCACATCAAAGCGAGTATACATAGCAGGAGGAAGCTATAATGAAAAAAGGTAAGGTATTCGGTAAAAATCATATTGCGGCGGCGGTTATGCTTTTGGCACTGGGCGGGGCCGTGTGGCTTAATATGAAATATACACCCTCGTCGGGTAAATACTTGGGCGAGGCATCCTATGTGAGCGCGTCGTCCGGCGAGCTCGAGGCAGTGGAAACCGCCGCAAAGGCAGAGGCAGATGCGGGCGACTATTTCACCGAGGTCAAAGCCGAGCGCGAAAACACCCGCCGCGAACAGACGGAAGAAATTGAGGAAACACTTAAAAGCGCGAAGCTTACCGACGAGGATAAAAAATCCGCCCTTGCGACGCTTGAAAAGCTTGCCGACAGGGGCGAACAGGAAAGCAATATCGAGGCTCTGCTTCGTGCAAAGGGCTTTGAAAAGGCACTTGCGATTATAGGCGATAAGGGCATAAGCGTTGTTGTTAAAACAGAGGGCCTTACCTCCGCCCAAACGCTTCAAATTCAGGATGCCGTAACCGCCGAAACCGGGATTTCCCTTTCGGATATAAAAATAATCCCGATTAAATGAATTGATATTGCTTAAATTAAAAACCAAAGCCCCCCTGTTGGGAGAGCTTTGGTTTTCGGTCTTTACGTGGGTTGAAATTCGGCTTGTAGGGCGGGGTGATATGTCATAATCAATTTTTGAATATCTTTTGTCGTATGCCCCGCCGTGTAAGCCTCGGAAGTTTAGGCACAATTTACTTTACCTCAAGCTTAAAGGTTCGTGTAAGCTCCTCAAAGCCCTGTGTGCGGTAAAATTCCTCACCGCGGGTATTTCCGTCGGCAAAGGTGACGTTAATTTCGCCGCAGTCGTTATCCCGACAGTACTCCTTAAAAAGCCGTATAAGCTCACTGCCTATCCCTGTGCCGCGGTATTCGGGGCGAATATAAATACTTGTAATATTTCTTGAAACGGTGCAACAGCGGCCACAGCCAAACATAAAGCCTGTAAAGCGGGTTTTTAACACTGTGCCGCTTGCCATTGCGCACAAATTCGGTAACAACTCCGATTATGTTACCGTGGGGGATATTATCCTCGGATTCCCATCTGTTGTCACCGCGGCATTCATAGCTTCCGTCCGAATGTATTTTTATAACTCTGTGCAATATAAATTTGCCCTCGTCGGTTTTAAAAAGCGGTAAATCGCCCTTCTTTAATTTTTTCGGTGCAGGGCTTAACGTTATCGTGTCCCTGCGGTTGTATAACATAGGTTGCATACTTATGCCCGAGACTGTAAGGCTTACGGTTGAGCCTTCGCTTAATGCTTCCGTTATAATCGGGTATATATCCGCCATAGGTACAAATCGGTTATCCAACGGCGCCCACATCTTTCAAAGTATTAATAAACTTATCGGCTGATTTTTCCGCAATGGCTGTATCAATTCCGTAATGATCGCATAAAAGCGATGTCAAGCTTTCTTTGTTAAATTCTTCACCCGAATTTTCCCAAAGAAATGCTGCGCTTTCATTTAAGGTAATAACGCCGTTAAAACTGATTGCATTTTCACCGAACGGAATTAAAACATAGCTTTCGGTAACTTTTTTTAATATAAAACTATTGCTTTTTTTCATCTTGTTCTCCTAATTTAATTATGCTTTCATAGCTTTATAAGCCATTTCCGCTGCTTCTGTTGTCGGTGTGCACCCCATAGAATAAATAGGAATATTATCAACGATTTTTTGAATTATAACCGAAGCATTTAATGCTTCGGTCTTGTCCAATCTGCTTATGGTTTCACTGTATATATTAATAAATGCTTCGTAATTATTCATCGGTTCTATCCAATTATGATCATCCCGTTGTAAAAAACAAATACCTTGTACCGGAACACACTTATTTACACTTATGTCGTTTTTACCGCTCCAAGGGGTTCCATAGGCATATATACCGTCGGAAAGCACGCGTAACGCCGGCTTATCGTCGTTTAATATATATGCTCTGTTACCGAAAAGCTCCAGCCATTTACATGTGTGGGTTGATTTGCCCGTGCCGCTCGGTGCCGAAAACAGATAGGCCTTGTTATCCACCACTACCGCCGAGGCGTGAAGCATAATGCCGGAAAAAGAGCGCACCAATTTTTGGTAAAACACCATTCCCTCATAACAATAAAATTTAATTTCATCTGTCATGATAATTCCCGGCCTTAATGGTGGTATATCTTCAATATGTGTTTCAATACTAATATCCGGCACAATATCGGTATTACCGGTAATTCTGTATTTTTCTGCCCGCTGCATCGTTATGCTTTTGCAATTAAGCTGCACCGTCAGTCCTGCAATACTGTATAAATTCATATCAAAATCCCATATTTAATTTCAATTTTTATTTGTAAATGATTTTTGAATATATTACTTATGCGAACTATTACTAAAAAAGCGTGTGCTGTAAAACACACGCTTTTTTGCCGTTGATAAATCAAGCAAAAGGATCTTCACCCTTGCCAGAGGCACCAGCATCTACAAAACCTTCTGCGATTGCCTCGGTTTGAAAATTAATAACTTCTATTTCAATTGGGACGAATTTCATTATAATCACCGCCTTATAATTATTCAATTGTTGTTAAATGTTTGGTAAAGCTGAGCAAACGATGAAGAAGTAGCAGTCATAAGTTCAGTATGAAGATTAAAAGTAATTGCATTGGTTTCATAAGCTTCTTCAGAGCTTCCACTGTACGTTATTCTGGAATATACACTGATTTCATTATTGAACATTGAAACGGGCAAACCACTAACCGAAATAGTAGCTCCTAGTGCAGATAGAGCTTTACTGGCGTTTGTTTCAAATAAATATTCTGTGGAACCGATTTTTACAACAATATAAGGCTTTGCACCGTCCTTTTTGGCAGCTGCCAAAACTTCGGACCACGCTTCGTCAGAAAAAGCGGCACGCTCAATGGAAACAACTCCGGTAGAAACATTGAATTTAGCTGATGTGTATGTTGATGCGCCGGCAGAAGCAACACTGAAATCCATATTGAATTCCTCAGACGAATTTTGGGCTTCTTCAATCATTGATAAAAATGCCGCTGGCTTACTATCACTTTCATCGCTTGCAGATAATAAATCCGTAACTTTAAAGGTATAAGGATTTGTTTCAAAAACGAAATCGTCAGGTGCTGTTATGCGTGAAAACACTTGAATTTGTGAATTCATCATCGCAATAGGCAAACCACTAACCGAAATAGTAGCTCCTAGTTCAGATAGAGCTTTACTGGCGTTTGTTTCAAATAAATATTCTGTGGAACCGATTTTTACAACAATATAAGGCTTTGCACCGTCCTTTTTGGCAGCTGCCAAAACTTCGGACCACGCTTCGTCAGAAAAAGCGGCACGCTCAATGGAAACAACTCCGGTAGAAACATTGAATTTAGCTGATGTGTAAACGCTATATTCACTGCTCGCCACAGTAATCTTACCCGCGGTTACTGTTATATCAGCCGCAGGGAGCAAAGTTTCGGTGTTTTCGGTTGTTTTATCCTTTGCAACCTTAGCTTCAATGGCAACAGTTTGGTCACCCACTGTAGCATCTGACGGAATTTTAACGCTGAAGCGGATGCCATAGGTAGCCGCCGCATCAAGCTGATAAACATCTACAAACCGGATAACAGTCTTTCCGTCTACAGTTTCTTCAGTGTAATCCTGATCCTTCACATAATTGGAATTTTCGGAAGTTTCAGAAGCCGGGGCGGGCGTATTGCTTTCGGTACCGTTCAGTTCATCGCCATTCACCAAACCCGGGGCACCGGAAACGCTTAACACTTCAAATCCTGCGGGGAAAGTGAAGCTGACGTCATGTGCGGAAATACCGCTGATAACTGTTACCGAACCGTCAAGATTAACGGTTTCGCCTGCTTTACCGCTGGCGGTTCCCAGAATAAATGCTGGCTTAGTTGTTTCTGTTGTTGCGGTTCCATCGGCCGATACAGTCAGGCAACCGATAAGTGCGGTTAAGCAGAGGGCTGCCGAAAGAACGAGCGCGATAGACTTTTTAAAAAGTTTTTTCATATCTTTTCTCCTAACCGGCTTTCGCCAAATATTTGCGTGCCACCCGCGGCGGCAGAGCGATTAATGGCGATGCTGCGTTCCGCCATTAACAGTTTTCTTTATAATAACACCGAAATAATTTTTTGTCAAGCAGAGAAAAGCTTTGTTCGGGCGTGCAAGCAACCGAAGATTTAAGTGAATTTTTGTGCAAACAGACAATTGAGCCCGAAAAAGCCTATTTAACGGATGAAAAACGATCATTAACCATTAACGCTATACATTATAATTTTCCGAATTTGGTTTGTCAAGAAGTTTTTACCGTCTTTTTTTATCAACATTTCACATACGGGGTGTGGCGTTTTGGTGAGGAATTACAAAGCCGGGGCAAAACGGCTGCTTTGTGGAGAAAAAGCGAAAAAACATGGGGTCTGTTGTAGGCAAAGGATTTGTGCAGACCAATAAAGGCCCCATCTGACGGGTGAGGTTGCGAGCGCGTCCTGCGGACGATGAAGCGAGCATAACGAAGCGCTGCGGTCGACAATTGCGCCGCGCTCCAAGCGTGCGCAATGTCGGGCACCGAAAGCAGCGGGCGGGTGATAACCCGACCGTACTAACAAAAAATTAACCGCCGGAGGGACAGCCTTTGCGGACTGTCCGATGGGGATTTTTAAAAACGAATGAAAATTGCTTTTAAAGCGTGGGTGTGGCCGAAAACGGCCTGTTTATGCGGGTTAAGTAGGATTTTGCGGGTGCATTTTGCTTCCTATAATTCCAATTATGTGAAGGATCAGGATTACACTGAAGAAACTGTAGACGGAAAGACCGTTATCCGGTTTGTAAATACCAGTGAGCCGCAGACATTGACTACCTATGACATCAGCTTTTCGGTTAAGATTGGTACCGGTGCCGCGCACGGCGATAACACAGTTGCTGTCACAGGCGAATATGCAAAGGATACCGGCGCCGGCGAGGATTGGGTCGATGTTGACTTAACAGACGGTAAAATTTCCGTGCATAATTGGGACGACGGTGTTATGACCACCATGCCCACAACAACCTCAAACGGCGTTGTTACACACACCTGCACCGAGGAAGGCTGCTCCGTTACCAAAACGGAAGATTTTGTTGTGGCAGCCGGAACTTATGGTAATATAGTTCATTACAGCAGTTATTATATAACGGATGCGGCTACAGCAAAATCACAATATGCTGCCGCGATTTACAACACGACCTATACAAATATTGCTACTGCCGGTGGCACAGCAACGGAATGCGGAATAATTTTGACTTATGACGGTTCTACCCCGGTATGTGGAACAGCCGCGAATCTTTACAGTGAGGATGTAAACATCAGCAGCGGTAATGCTATAGGTGGTTACTTCTATGGTATGAACCTTGAACAGATGGGTGCAACACTTAAGTTTAGAGCATATGTCAAATTTACATATGGCACGCAAACCTGCTATTATTATGGTGATATTTACACCACTAAATTTATTGAGGCCTTAGGTAGCAAAACCGATGCACAATCGAAAGCCTTAGTTGATCTTTACAACGCAAAGCAAACTGCCACAAATATTACTGAACAGTGCACAGGGTCAATTATTGGAAACGGAAGTACTACTATTGTAGATTATCCTGCATATACACAGTTGGATTTGTTAAATGCCAAATTACAGTATGCTGCCGCGATTTACAATACGACCTATACAAATATTGCCACTGCCGGTGGCACAGCAACAGAGTGCGGAATAATTTTAACTTATGACGGTTCCACTCCGGTATGCGGAACAGCCGCAGATCTTTACAGTGAGGATGTGAACAGCAGTGCCGGAAATGCCATAGGGGGTTATTTCTATGGTATGAACTTTGAACAGATGGGTGCAACGCTGAAATTTAGAGCTTTCGTTAAATATACCGATAGTGACCAAAATACACAATATGTATACGGAAATATCGTAAGCTTCAAATTTATAGATGCCCTCCGTGGAGTTGCCGGCGAAAATACTTATGCAACTAAGTTGCTGAATTATTATGATACTTATGTAGCAACAACCCAAAATTGATTTTTATGTAATTGAGGTGATTAGAGTGTTTGAGAAGACTGAAATTGAAGTGGTGAGCTTCAACTCAATAGATTCAATTTCGTTAGGTGGCGGCGGAACAGGCGGCGGTATAGGTGGTCTGCCTATGCCGGGTGCACCAGTTACATCTGGAGCCTAAACCTTTGTTAAAAAACATTTTAAGGCTTGTTGAATTGCTAAGCTTTTCAGCAAGCCTTATTAATTGGTGAAATATGAATATATACAAAATAGCGGATTTAAAGGTGAAATTGGACTGCTCGGAGCGAACAATGCGCAATGCGGAGCCGTATTTACTAAAGGGGTATGACGGCGACTATGATTTTGAAATTAAGCAAAACACAAAAGCGGCGCTTGCGGATTTTTATGAGCAATGGCAGAAATACAGAGAAACTGCCGATTTTCTATACGAAACGAGACAGTTTTACAATAAAATTTTGGATTACAACGGTATGATGCTTCACGCATCGGCAGTTGCGGTGGATAACGAGGCCTACCTGTTTTCGGCATCGAGCGGCACGGGTAAATCGACCCATACCAAGCTGTGGCTTAATAAGTTCGGCGAGCGGGCGTTTATATTAAACGATGACAAGCCGATTATACGTATTTTAGATGACGGAATTTACGCCTACGGCGCACCGTGGTGCGGTAGCAGCGATATAGGCAGAAATGCTAAGGCTCCGCTGAAAGCGATTTGCTTTATGGAACGTGCGGAGCGGAATTGGATAAAACGGATGACCAAGGCAGACAGTATGCCGATTATAATGAATATGTTTTATCAAACCTTTCGCCAGCTTGACCAATACGACTGTATGACACCGATAACCCGTGAAAACGCGGCGAAATACATTGATATCATAGCTAAGGTTATAGAAGCCGTGCCGATATATCAAATGGGGTGCAATATGGACCCCGAGGCTGCGGAGGTTGCATATAACGGGATGAAGTGATTTTTTAGCCAAAGGCTCCTTTAGGCTAGGGAGGCTTAGAAGTGCAAAGCTCGGCCACGTCTCGGCTGCCGCCTCGGTCGGTGCTTCTGTCGTTGGCAGAGGTCTCCACCGGAGACCCGCACCCATAAAGGCCACGGGAGGCGAATTTACAGCCCGGAGGTTAAATTTCAACTTCGTAGGGACAGGCATCCTCGACTGTCCGAGGTAATTTGAAAAAACACAGAATTGTTATTTTTACACCGTAGGGCGGGGGCTTGCTCCCGCCGAGAAACCAAATATTTATGGTATGACCTGTTTTTTGAAACAGGGCTCTTGCAATCGAAAAAGCACAAGTAAAAAGTCTTGTTTCAAACAAAACGGCGGGAGCACGCCCCCGCCCTACGAATGAAATTTGAGGTTTGCACAAATCAGAGAAAGCAACCGAGACTAAAAATCAGAAAATTAATTTTAAAGGTGATAAAATGAAAAGAAATAACGAATTTATATTAAAGGAAGTTGCGGGAACAACGGTGCTTATACCATTCGGTTCAAAATCCTTTGATATTAACGGCCTTATAAAGCTTAACGAAACGGCGAAGTTTTTGTGGGAGCACTCGGAGGACGGCTTTACCGCAGAAAGCTTGACCGAGGATTTGATACGTGAATACAGCATTGACAGAGAAACCGCAGCGGAATCGGTGAAAATTTACATAGAAAAAATGAAGGAAGTAGGCAGCATTGAATAAGCCGAAAACCGAAAACATACCTATGGAGTTGCTTTGCCCGCTTTTTGAGGAGATGCTGAAAAGCGGAAGCGTCACCTTTACGGTGACCGGCATAAGTATGCAACCGATGTTATACAACCGCAGGGACACGGTAACGTTAAGCCCTGCACCGAAAAAATTAAAGAAGGGCGATTTGCCGCTTTTTAAAACCGACGAGGGCAAATTTATATTGCACAGAGTTATAAAAATACATTCGGACGGAAGCTATGAATGCCGCGGTGACAACAGATGGGAATCCGAGGATAATATCCCCCACGGTAACATAATCGGAGTTGTTACCGAATTTGTGCGCAACGGCAAGCGGCACAGTGTTAAGAACCCGCTTTACAGGCTTTATGTTTGGCTGTGGCCGCTGTTGCACCATTTTAAGAAATATTACAAATACTTATATATCGCTAAAAGACGGCTTGCGGGACTGATTGCCGATATTAAAGCCCTTGCAAGGCCGGCTGCCCGGCTGACGGTTAAAAGGAGTGACGGCAAAATGACGGAAATAAAGCTTCGGAGGGCAACGGCCGCCGACATACCGGAAATTCAGAAGCTTTGCGCGGAGCTTATAGAATACGAAGAAGAAAGCTTCGGGATTAAGGGCGCTAACAAATATTGGTTTCTTGAGGATGACGGAAAAGCTTTGCTTGAGAAGTTCCGTGAAAATCATTTTCTGTATACCGCCGTAGGTGACGGTCGGCCGGTGGGATATTTAAGGGGGAATATTTCGCGGCATTTATCTCTGCGGCAGCCTGTGGCCTATTTGCAAAATATTTATATTCGCCCCGAATACCGCGGCACGGGGATAGGCAGTGAGCTTATACGGCTTTTTAAGGAGTACTGTCGGGATAACGACTGCGGCGAAATTAACGTCACCTTTGCCGACGGAAATACCCGCGGTGAGGAATTTTACCGCACACAGGGCTTTGAGGAGCTTACACGAACCTTTAAGCTTGAGGTAAAGTAAATTGTGCCTAAACTTCCGAGGCTTACACGGCGGGGCATCTGAATATATCGTATGGCGGGAGCTTGCTCCCGCCGGAGAGTGTCGACAAAGTCGCGCTCTCTTGGACGGGGAAGCCGTTCGCACGAAAATCGAAGATTTTCG
>CAZKUO010000043.1:0-13089 GCA_964555975.1 uncultured Ruminococcus sp.
TATTATAACACATTATGCGGATTTGTCAAGTAGTTTTTTTGACATTTGCTCATCGCGTAACATACATTCGTCAATTGTGACGCACAGACGGTATTACCGCACGGCGAAAAAGTATTACAATACAGAAAAGACCCTTTAAAAAACGCAGTAATTACTGCTGTCCGAATGGGTCTTTTTCGGCTTCTCGGCATAAAAAAATCAAGTACGCAAAGCACTTGATTTTTCGCAGAGTTCTATACTCTGTGTGTTCATATTTATAGCATATTTCGGCTGATTTTGCAAGTATTTTTCAAGCAGTTTCAAAATAAATTTCATTTTATATGCGATATTAACTTAATTTCCGGTGCAGTGGTTGCAAAAATCGTACAAATTGCGGCAGATTATATTATCTCAAGCCGTCAAAATTGCAGTCGGGCAAACAATGGATTATTTTGCTAAAATATAATCCATACCGAAAATTTAAGGAGGAAAAAATTATGGGTAAAAAGGGCGAAAACATTTATAAAAGGAAGGACGGCCGGTGGGAAGCGAGGTATATCCGCTCCTATTCGCTTGACGGCAGTGCAAAATACGGATATTGCTACGGCAGAACCTACCACGAAGCAAAGGACAAGGTAAATACCGCAAGGGCAGCTCTTATCAATCATGAGCCGATAAAGGAAAGTATACGGCGCAAACGACTTGCGGTTTTTTGCGATGAGTGGCTGCGGCTTAAGCGAAATAAGGTTAAGGATTCCACCTATGTTAAATACCATACCGTAATAGAAAATCACATAAAGCCGGGACTCGGTGGGTGCTTTGTTACGGCACTCAGCTCTTTAATTGTTGAGCAGTTTACCTATGACCTTATACACGTGAGCAAGCTTTCCGTAAAAACGGCAAAGGATATATTAACGGTGCTGCACGCGATATTACTGTATGCGGAAAAGCAGTCACCGTATTTTCACAGAATAGAAATGGTTTACCCGAAGGCGGAAAAGAAGGAAATACGGGTTCTAACACGGGATGAACAGAAAAAGCTTACAAATTACCTTTTAGAGGATATGGACAACTGCAAATTCGGAACACTTTTCACTTTACTCACGGGTCTTCGAATAGGCGAGGTGTGTGCTTTGCGTTGGCGTGACATTTCGCTTGATGAGCGGGTAGTATATGTGAAATCGACAATGCAGAGAATTAAAAGCCTTGAAAGCTCAAACGGCACCAGGACCAAAATTATAATAAGTGAGCCGAAAAGCTTCTCATCAGCGAGGGTTATACCCCTCTCATCGGTTGCATTTGAATTGTGCAAACGTTTTTACGGAAATCAAAACGCCTATATTTTAACCAATGAGACAGGCAGATATATTGAACCGAGAACACTTCAGTACAAAATGGAGCATTATGCCGATGAGTGCGGACTTTCCGACATTCATTTTCATACCCTCCGCCACAGCTTTGCAACAAGATGTATTGAGGTGGGCTTTGAAATCAAATCCCTGTCGGAGGTGTTGGGTCACGCCAATCCGCAAATCACTTTGGAGCGGTATGTTCATTCTTCGCTGGAGCTTAAAAGAGAAAATATGTCAAAGCTCACCGCTATCGGATATTGAGGCTGTAGCCGTCGTTTTTTTCAGTCAACAATGTACGGCAGTTGCTTTTTTATACGGTTTTTCGCCTTTTTTCACGGAGTATAGAACTCTGCGAAAGAGTAATTAATGTGTTTTTGATTCTCAATTTGTGCGGAAACTGCGGCTTCCGTGTATTTTTTGCCGAAAATTGTAATGTTTATTAAAATTTGCTTAAAAACGGGGGTGTAAAGCAATGTTGCCGCAAAAGGTACACGAGCAACAAAAGGAAACCTTAATGGAGGCGGTTGTAAAAGCAGTGGCGGCCCACGGAATGGAAAACCTTACAACCAAAGAGATTTACAATATCTGCGGAATAAACGAGGTGTATATTTACCGTTATTTTGAAAACAAGGATGATATGGTGGCAAAGGTGTTTGCCCGCTCGGATGAGAGATTTTTAAAGCTTGTGTCGGATAATTTGCCGATTATGAAATACAACGGCATTGAGTATGAGCTGCGCTGTCGCCTGCTGTTTACAAAGGTTTGGGAATATATGATGGCAAACCCCGAGCGGGTAATGTTTTACGTTGGATATTATTATTCCTCCACCTTTACAAAGTATTCGTATTGTGAGCATATGAAGCGCTTTGATGTGCTGGTTGAAAGGATGAGACCCGCCTGTCACCCCGATGCAAATGTAAAAACGGTTTTGCACCATATATTGGAAACCCTGCTTGCACAGGCAAAAAATCAAATTCAGCACCCGCAGGACGAAAAACAGGCCGAGAACGATACCTTTTATTTGCTGTTCAGCGTGATAAGGGGAGGAAAACGGGATTTAAAGTGAAATTTTAAGAAAGGAGCTTCGGCAATGGGTAAAAAAGGCAACAACAAAATTAAAACCGTAATTATAATTTTGGCTGTGCTTTTGTCGTTGAGCCTTGTTGCCCTTGCAGGAACGATTATATATAACAAATCGGTGATAAATACGGGTGCCGCCGCAACCGTGTCCGATAACCTTATCACATCCGATGAGGATAAAACGGGTAGTACAACCGAAGAAGTACAAAGCACTCACTCAGGCGCAAGGCCGAATAAAAACACAGCTGCTGCCGAAATCTCACTTTACAACAAGCACCTACAGGATAATACCGTGTTTTCGGTCGGCAATATGTTCCCGGGAGACAGTGAAACCAAGCGCTACAGAGTGCGGGTTTCCTACCACGATAAAATAACGGTACATTTTAAAGCACAAACCCATAGCGGAGAAAAAAATGCGGCCGAGGTTATGGGTGTTAAGGTTAAATTAATCGCCTCGGATGAAACGCTTTACGACGGCTTAATACGGGATATGCCGCAAAGCATTACATATACAATGGCTTCTCCTCACAGCACAACGGATGAGATTTATTATGAAATTACGGCCTTTCTCGATACCTCGGCGGGCAACGAATATCAAGGCAGAAAAGTAATTATAGATTTCAGCTGGTGGGTCGAGGAAGCGGGCAATCTTGATAAACCGCCGCAAACGGGTGATGTATTTAATACCTCTTTATGGTTGACGGTGGAGGTGATCTCTGCTGCGCTTTGCATTGTTTTGCTTGTATTCCGAAAAAAAGAGGAGGGAAAGCAAAATGGCTGATAAAAATAACGCAAAAAAGCTGTCCGCGGGAATTGTTACAATAATCATTCTTGCCGTTTGCCTGTGCATTACTACTTTTGCACTTATTTGGTCAAGTGTTTCTGTAGAAAACAACCTGTTTTATACAGGCTCGGTTGAGATAAATTTAAATGACGGCAAACCTGTTATTCACGAAAACGAATTTATGTTTGAACCCGGAATGACGGTTAAAAAGGATTTCTTTATAGAAAACAACAGTACTTGGTCGGTTTATTACAGGCTGTATTTTGAGAATGCTTCGGGCGGGCTTGCCGACGTGCTTAAAATCAGCATAAAAGACGGTGAAAAAACACTTTACACGGGAACCGCAAACGAGCTTAAGCGGGAGAACGTTATTGACGCCGATGACATTTTGCAAATAAAAGAAAAAAAGACCTTAACGGTTGTGTTTTATTATCCCGAAGATAAGAGCAATTACCCGCAAAAGCTTGATTTGACTTTTACAATGTGTGCGGAAGCCACACAGACCAAGAACAATCCCAATAAGCTTTTTAATTAAAATCGGCTACTTCTGCCGAGGGGAGGAAAACGCTATGCTTAACGATAAATGTGTTATCTGCGGAAAGGTCACTTCGGTGCCGAATGATACACCCGTGGAAATGCGAAACGATTATGTGGTGGGCTGCGGTCAGCTTTGCCGCGATTGCTATTATGAATTATATAACAAATCCGGTGCCGAAGGCAATACTCTTTCTACCGAGGAGGAATTGGAAAGACTTTTGAAAATGTGTATTAAGGAGTGAACCGATGAAAGCATTTGAAATAATAAAAAACGTAATAACCTGGACATTTGCGGCACTTGCGGTATGTATGATGATTTTTACGGTTGTTTCGGTATCGACCTTTGACCGTGCCGACAGAAATATCTTCGGTTACAGGGCATTTATAGTTTTGTCGGATTCTATGAGCAAAACCGATTTCGAGGCCGGCGATTTGGTGCTTATAAAGGAGGTTGACCCCGCAACACTCAAAGAGGGAGATATTATAGCTTACACCTCGCAAAATACGGTGAATTTCGGTGAAACGGTGACCCATAAAATTCGCAAAAGAGCGCTTGATACCAACGGAGAGCCCGGCTTTATAACCTACGGCACAACAACCGATACCGATGATGAAACTGTGGTTACATACCCCTATGTTTTGGGTAAGTATAAAACCAATATTCCGAAATTGGGCAAGCTTTTTCAGTTTCTTAAAACCACTCCGGGATATATCGTTTGCATACTTATTCCGTTTTTAATTCTCATTTTAATCGAGGGTATCAGGTGTATAGGTCTTTTCAAAAAATACAAGGCCGAGCAACAGGCGGAATTACAGGCCGAAAGAGAAAAAATCGAAGCCGAAAGGGCCGAAGCACAGAGAATGATGCAGGAGCTTTTGGCCATGAAAAAGGAAATGGAAAAAGGCGCCTTGACAGAGGAATAAATCATTACGGTGTTTACGCATTCGCGTTTACATATTGTCATTGAAAAAAATAATAAGGAGGTAATAAACAATGACAAACAGCAAAACCACAAAAAGAGCATTGTTATCAAGCGCATTTGCGGTCCTTATGTGCTTTGCAATGCTCATCGGTACAACCTTTGCTTGGTTTACCGATGAAGCTCAAGCTTCTGTCAGCAGGATTCAGTCGGGTACACTCGATGTTGATATTGTTGACAAGGAAGGCAACAGCCTTGAGGGCAGAACATTGAGCTTTAAAAACGCAGACGGCTCTGACAATATTCTTTGGGAGCCCGGCTGCCGCTATTCACTTGAGCAATTTAAGGTTGTAAACAAGGGTAACCTGGCACTTAAATACTCAATCCAAATCACGGGTATTTCGGGCAGCGCAAAGCTTAACGAGGTGATTGATTGGACGTTTGAGGGGCTTGCCGGCGGCACAGGCGAGCTTCTGCCGCAAGCCGCATCCGAGCTGATTACAATCACCGGTGTAATGGATGAAAATGCCGACAATGATTACCAGAACCTCACAATCGACGGCATTGCAATCACCGTATTTGCAACACAGCTTTCATCCGAGAAGGACAGCATTGACGAAACCTACGATGCAGCCGCTCCCCTTACAAGCTATTGGGACGGCGAGTCATCTGTTATGCCCGAAGAAGCAGACGGTGTTTACACCGTAAAAACCGCCGCTGAATTTGTCGGCATTATGAACTATTCACAAAATATAAATTCTTCATTTCTCGGCAAAACAATCGTTCTTGAAAACAATATTGATTTCGGCGGCAGAGCAGTCAAGGGTGTCGGTAGCCATCAGGGCAACTTTGCAGGCACATTTGACGGAAAGGGTCACACCGTAAGCAACTTTAAGATTGATAATAACCGTGAATGGTATGCAGGCCTTTTCAATCAGGTAAGCCACGGCGGAAATATTAAGGACCTTAAGGTTGAAAACGCAACGGTAATAGGCGGAAGAATGACAGGCGTTATCGCAAGTAACCTCGATTCGGGTGCTATTGATAACTGCCATGTAAAGAACTGCACAGTTGTTGCAACAGTTAAAAAAGCGGGTTCAATAACGGGCTACACTTCATATGGTACCGTTACAAACTGCACTGCAGAAAATGTTAATGTTTACTGTGCCGATACCGATGTAAACGAGTCGGGCGAAATAATCGGCTACGAAAACACAGGCAGTGTTGCAAGCGGAAACACTGCGACAAATGTAGCTGTTGTTCGCGGGGCAACCGTTGTATCAACAGCTGCTGAATTTGCAGTTCTTAATACAAAACAGGGTATGTCTTCTATTGCTATTATAGACGATATTGATATGAGTGCATATTCGACACGCAAGGGTCTGCTCGGCGGTACCTTTGGACAAACTTTTGCAAGTTCTGGTGTTACAATCTACGGTAACGGTCACACAATTTCAGGGCTTACTGCTGCAATCGTTGATGCAACAACCTATGATATTACCATTAAGGATTTGACTGTTAAAGATTCTAGTATTAAAGATTATGTCTCTGGTGAATATACATTTGTGAGTGCATTTGTAGCTTATTCCGATGCAAACAATGTTACACTTGAAAACTGCAAAATTGTTAATTCTGTTATCGGAGATGGTAATGCGGAATTTGCGGGTGCTTTCATTGGAGCTTTCTACGGCAATAAGCTGACTGTTAACGGGTGTGAGGTTGGCAGTGATACAACTGTTAAAGGTAATAAAAACCTCGGCGGTGTAATCGGCTTTTGCCAAACAAGCGGTCAGGCTCAAATGATCGAAAACTGCAAAGTGGCAGCTAATAAAACAGACACTTTTTATGTAGGTGCAATTGCAGGAACTGTTAACAATGCGAACACTCTTGAAATCAAAGATTGTACTTTCTCCGGCGAAGCTTGCGGACGAATAGTTGATGCTACTGTAAATATTCGCTGATTAAAGCTTTACAGACATTTATAAGTCCTCTCAACCCTCGGGTTGAGGGGCAATCAAAGGACATAGGCAGAAGCTTGTGCCTTTTGATTGCCCGAAAAAATTTATGAAAGGAGCATCGCTTAATGGAAAATGATGAAGTGGTAATTATCGTTGTGCTTATTTCAGCCGCCGTTGTTCTATTGACCGTAAAAATTATTGAATTTTTCGTTTTGTTTAATGAAGATACCCGCTATATTATAAGCGAAATACAGCGTGCCTACAACGATGACGAATACCGCTATTGGCGCAGAGAGCTTCGGTGCCATTATCTTTGCCTTATTCCTTTTGTGAACGAAAGAAACGTAATGCGGTTATATGTAAAGCTTTTTCATAAATCAAGGCACGGCAAAAAGGCAAAACGAACCGACGGACTTTTTCATATTTTGGCGCCATCTGTAACAGGTATTTTTGTTTGCGCCTTATGTCTTTGCGGTGCTTCGTGGGCGTGGTTTACCGCAACACAAACAAGCAGTGTAACATATATTAAAGCCGCTGCATATACCGTTGATGTTACGGCAGCAACAGGTGAAGCTCACGTAAAGGCAGCAAGCAATAACGGTATATACACCGTAGCTCTTGAAGCCGATAAATGCTACGAAATAACAATTACCGCAAACGGTACTGCAAATAACGGCTACTGCACGGTTACCTTCGGAGAAAAGGTCTGTTATACGCCGCAAATCAAAAAGAATACCGCCTTTACATTCAAAGTAAATGCCTACCAAAGCGGACCGCTTAAAATCACACCGCAATGGGGCACCTGTGCGTCAAGCGATAATATAATTAACAAAGACAGCCCGCTTGAATTGGGCTCGATACAGGGCACCGGCAACGGCACAGCCTTTACCGCCACACAACCACCTACAGCCATACCCGTGACTAATGAAAACACCACCGCTTCGCCTGCGGCAGAGGCTCGGTCAGAATTTGATTAAGTGCGCTTAATTAATGATAAATGCCTAAAAATTAGTATTGACTTTTCGTCTGATAGTTGATATAATATCAATTGTCAGTAAATTTCCGGGTGTGGCGCAGCTGGTAGCGCGCTTGACTGGGGGTCAAGAGGCCGCAGGTTCAAGTCCTGTCACTCGGACCATATCGAGTGTTCTTAACCAACCTGAGAGTTGGGAGAGGACACTCGATTTCTTTTTGTCTTAAATATCGCTTTTCGTATGTACTTGAGCAAGGCGTTTCGCCTTGCTCTTTTTGTTTTAAGCGGTGATTTGCTTCGGGATACACTCAACCGCAACGCCTTTTCGGGTTTCTTGGGTAAAGGAGCTTTTTATCTCCCGGTTATTGAAAATTACGTAAGGTGAGAAATTTACTTTTACGATTTATACTTATTATAATTTAATAATCAGTGCAATCAAATTGTTTATATTATCGTTAAATATTGTAACTATTTTCTTTATATACCAATATCAAATCACAAGATTTTACAAAAGCCCGATACATACCGCTTGACACCGGCCAAGCTTTGCTGTATTTTAAAATAAATCTGCCGAAAGCTCGGCTTTGCTTAGTGTAAAAAATACTATAAAAGGAACGGTAATTAAAATGGAACTGCTCTCTTTGGAAATAGGCCAATTCAAATCCTTAAAAAATCCCGTAAAAATAAGCTTGAAACCGGATTTGCCTACTGTTCTTATCGGGAAAAACGGAAGCGGAAAAACCAATATTTTGGAAGCGCTTGATGCGGTTTTCGGCAACAAGAAGCATCTTCACCACGGAGCAAAAATTAAGCTTACAAGGGAAGAATTCAGCCGGTTGCTTCCGGGTGAAAAATATACGGAAGAGAACTGCGTACTTTCCCTTGAAAACAGCGAAAGAGATTTATTGCCCGACAGGATAAAATCGGATTTTATCGTTCCGCGCCTTAAAGCCAAAGTAAATGATATGGCCGATCTTGCAGATGAGCTTAAAAAGGCGCTTAAAGCTTATAAACGGCAGGTTAATAAAATTGCCGTTGAGGATAAATATGAAAACGACCCACTTCGTTGCTTTAATATACTCGATTTCAAAGGCAGAGAAACAAATTATGATGCCCTTGAAAGCCGCGCCGAATTTATCGGAAAGCAGTGTGACGAATTTATTAAATCAATAATGACGAATTTTGACAAAGAAGACACATTCATTTTCACAACCGATTTTCCCCCGTTCACACTCAGTCCGAGCTTTGACTTTAAGCTTGAGTACCGGGAACCCGATTTACCGAAATTTGAAAAAGAGCTTGTTAAAATCGATTGCGAAAAAATCAAAAAGCAAATTGAAAAAATCAACACCGCCACCGAAAGTGCCTGTAAACAAATAAACGATTGTTTGAAGAAAATAGAGGAAAAATGGCAGTACTTTAACAACCGCGAAAGCGAATCGGAGCCCCTCGATAACCACAGCTGCTTTTCTCTGCTGAAAAAAATCAGAAAAACCGTAAGCGCAAAATGTCTGCTTTTAAGAAACGAAAGCAATAATGTTATTTTTTACAACAACACTCCCGACGACATCCTCCGTTACCGTAAATCACAGGTAATACTTCAGGCGCTTTGCCGACAAACAGGCACAGACATAGAAAAAAGCGAATTTACCCAAGCCGATTTAAAAGCATTTGAAGAATGTCTGACAAAAGCTCTGCCGGAGTTTGAAAACGGAATGTACAACGGGATTACCGTAAAGTCAAATAATGACGGCATTGAAATCTTTCTTCGGGAAAAAACAGGAGAAGAAATAAGCCTTAATGATACAAGTGCCGGCAGACGTTGGTACTTTACATACTATTTTATGAAAAGCACCCTTGAAAAAGGCGATGTATTTATTATAGATGAGCCTGCCGCAATGCTGCACCCGCTGGCACAAAAAGCTGTTTTAGCAGAGCTTGAAGAACTTGCAAAGCAGGGTGTAAGAGTTATTTATTCTACACACAGTCCATATTTAATACCCGAAAGCTGGGAAACCACTCATTTCGTTACCATGGGAGAAAACGGAACAGAGGTATACACACCTCCAACACAGAAGGACTATTATGAAGGCTTAAAACAAATTTCGGGGAATGATATTTTTAACCTGCAAAAAATCTATGATAATTTTCGCAACTGCAACAATTCTAAAATAATCTCAAAAAATTGTCGTGAAGCGGCCAGAGAATTTGTCAAGAAATATAAAGCTGAGCATAAGCAGGAAGAAAAAACGGCAACCCAATTGAATGATGATGCATATAAAGAATTGGGATTCACTGAATCAACGGTTAAAAAATGGGGCAGCGGAACAAACAATGTGAAATTTGAAAATTTGGTTTCGGTGGCATTGAAAACAGAAAAGAATATCATGGATTTTTTCAATGAAAATTGATCGGTGGATTACAATGCACCCTCAACGGCTTAAAATTCACACAATCAAACAAAATTTAAGAAAATAAGCTTTATCTGCAAATAAAACGAGTGGACTGAAATCCACTCGTTTTATTTGTAGCCTCATGTTATCATAAACTTACCGAAAGAAAGGAGGTAATCAAAATGTCAAAGTACAAAATAAAAGAGCTTTGGGAGCAAATGTACGGTAAGAACAATGAGGTATGCGATTATTCGGGCAGACCTATGAAAAAATCCGCCTGCGTCAATCAAAACAGTAAATATTGCCCTACAATTGATCACATAAGACCCATATCCGAAGGCGGAGAGGATGTTATAGGCAATATTGTAATTTGCCATCGTGATACCAATGCCGAAAAAGCAAATCACTTTCCACATTGGAAAGCGGGCGGAAGCCGTTTTCACGCAGTACGTGTCAAGGGGTCGCGCACAAGCTACGATATTATTAAAGATTAAAAGGGCAGTTGATTACGCCGGTTAGCGGAAATAAATGCACCGTTTTGTGCAAATTCGGTTTATTCTCGTTTGCCGGGCGTAACAATACTTGATTTTCATTAACATTTGTGCTATTATTTAAGCATACCACACAAATTTAACAGCTTTTGCACTTATTACGAGGTTGCATTTTATTTAGGTAAAAATGCAGGCTTCTGTTTTCGCATCTTCGTATAAGTGCAGAAAATTTGTGTGGTAGCAAATTGAGGCTATGCATTTTTCAGTGTGTGTAGCTTCGGTTGCACACACTTTTTTATTTATTGCGGCAATATTTTATTTGTCGCAGAAGGGGGAAAATAAAATGAAAAAAAGATTAAAATTAGGCACTGCATTTTTAACTCTGCTGATTACGGTCTCCTTGCTTACTGCCTGCGGCAAAGCTGATACCGAATCGGCACAAAATCACGCAAGTGATTACGCTCAAAGCTCCGACGGCTCAGATGTGAGCGGAGTAGCTTCCGATAACGGACAAGCCGTAAACAGCACACCCGTCAATAAGACCGAAAACGAAGCCGCCCCATCCACGCACAAGCACAGCTATTCTGCGGTTAAAACTCCCGCTACCTGTAAAGAGCGCGGCTACACAACCTACACCTGTACCTGTGGAAATTCGTATGTTGGGGATTACGTAAACGGTTCACACGAATACGTAAACAACAAATGTAAATTCTGCGGCAAGGCAAATACCGACGGTATTTACACCTGCTTAAAAAATTGGGTGCTTAAAAACGGAACCGCGAACGGTGATTACATAAGCTATTCCCGCAGCTCGGATGCCTACGGTGGTTACAGCTTTGAAAACTTCAGTCTCACCTACTGGAATGACACCGAAAAGCTGGAATTTTGCCTGCATTCGCCCTTAAATGACACCTACAGTCACAATTTCTTTATTTATATACCGAAATCATACACCGGCAATTATGATTACATCTCGTCATATTATTACAGGGATAACGGCGTAAGCAAATACGAAAGCAAGGGAATTATAGACGCCGCCGTTTTTACAAAAAATTATCCGCTTAAATCGACAAGCTATTACGGCTCTGCCGACAGGCAAAACAGCTTTTTGGAGGAAAGCCGCGAGGGCATATGCGATACGCTTTCATGCCTTAACCAATTCCTGAAAAAGGAAGGTATAGGTTATACTCTTAAGGATCTTGGCTTTACTCAATTTTCATAATATAAGAAAAATGCGCGAGGCGATGATATAATGTATTGTAAAAATTGCGGTAAATTTGCAGATGAGACATCAACACACTGCGGATATTGCGGTACAAATCTTAATAGCATTTCAAGCACAACCGATGATAATTCGAATTTTGGATTTGCCCTCTTAGGATTTTTCATTCCATTGCTCGGACTGATATTTTTCCTCATATATGAAAGGAAAAAACCGAAAAGAGCAAAATCAGCCGGCAAGGGTGCTTTAATAGGATTTATCACAAAAATTGTAATTACAATTGTACTTATACTTCTTTATGTATTCTTTGCTTTTTCGCTGTTCGATACTCTCATAAATGAGACCGCTCCCGACGAAACTGTTTCAGGCGAAACTGCTTTAAAAGAACCTGTCGATATTATTTTCGGTGAATTCAAAATATCCAATAACGGATATTATTCCGAAACATCACTTGAAGTCACGGTAAAGAACAAGGCAGATGCTCAACGCACATATTTCATAACAATTGAAGCGGTAGACAGTTCCGGAGCAAGATTGGAAACAGATACGATCTTTGCCGACCGTCTTAATGCAGGGCAAGAAATACATTTGACCGCTTTTGAATATGTTGATGAAGAAAAAATCGAGCAATTTAAAAACGCAACATTTAATGTATTGGAAATAAGCGAATACTAAATATCGCTTGCCTGAACACTCAGTCCGCCGGGTACGCTTTAAAGCAAAGCATATCCGGCGGATTTTCCGTATAATCCGTCTGCAAAAATGCAACACACAAAAAACGAGCATTTGCGAGAAAAAACGAGCAAACGCGAGTATTTTAAAGGCATTGAAAAATCAGCCTGAAAATACGGCAGAAAAATGTTGAAAAATCGCAAATTGTACTTGACATTTGCGACTTTTCATAGTATATTCAATATTTGTCGGGTATTGTGCCCGTTAAGCATCTGTGTAGAGAGCAGCTTTCGGATTTTATGCCGTAGCTTCGCTCAAGCACCGCAGCCCTTTGCGGTGCGCGAGTGCGGGCTATGAAAAACCCTTTGTTCAGGGCATATTACAAAGAAGCTGCGGGTATCACGCAGGGTATGAATTATTCTTGTGTCGGCACTTTAGTGTAGAACAAAGGGGGATGCTTTTATGCAAAAAAATAATATTGTAGAGCTTAAAAACATTTCGGTTGCTTTTGACGGTGAGCAGGTTTTGGATGGGCTTGACCTTGAGATAAAAGACAGGGAATTTATAACCCTTTTGGGTCCCTCGGGCTGCGGCAAAACCACCACGCTTCGCCTTATAGCGGGCTTTTTGGAGCCGGACGGGGGCGACATTGTTTTTGAAAATAACAGGATTAATGGTGTTCCGGCGCACAAGCGTCAGGTAAACACCATTTTTCAGCGTTATGCGCT
>CAZKUO010000044.1:0-12321 GCA_964555975.1 uncultured Ruminococcus sp.
TCAGCCACCTCCCTCCTCAGCGGGCGGCAGAGTGCCGTATATACGGAAGTGTGGCACATTTGCAAGCCGCTGAAGAAACTACCGACTTAGCCGGTAGTCATGATTGTCTGTATAAGATTGTATGCTACAAATAATAAGGATGTGATGACTTGTTCGACGGTTTTTTTGAAAAGCTGTATGAAATCTACATAAAAAACGGTGCTTATACAATTATGCTCAAGGGCCTTAAATACACCCTTGCAATTGCTCTGCTGGCAGTTATAATCGGTGTGATTTTGGGCGCACTTGTGGCCGTTTTCAAAATTATTCCGCGCAAAAGCATTTTGGCAAAAATTTTGAATGCGGTTGCCTCGGTTTACATTACGGTTATAAGGGGAACGCCTGTTATTGTTCAGCTTTTCCTCGGCTATTTTTGCCTTTTAACCCCGTTTTTCAAGGGCAATTCAAACAGCGCGCTGTTTTCCGCAATTATTGTTTTCGGTATAAACAGCAGTGCCTATGTTGCCGAAATTATAAGGGGCGGTATTCTGTCGATAGATAAGGGGCAAAGCGAGGCGGGGCGCTCACTCGGTTTCGGTTATGCCGCAACAATGTGGCGGATTGTTTTGCCGCAGGCAATTAAAAACATTCTTCCCGCCCTCGGCAATGAGTTTATTGTTATGATAAAAGAAACATCGGTTGCGGGCTTTATTACGGTGTTTGACCTGACCCGTGCCACGCGCGCCATAGTTTCCGATTACTACACCACCTTTGTCCCCTATTTAACACTTGCAGCGGTTTATTTGGTGCTTGTTATGATTGCAACCTATTTCCTTAATTTACTTGAAAAGAGGCTGAGAAAAAGTGACCACTGAGCAAAATTTAATTGAAGTTAAGGCACTGCACAAGGCCTTTGGAAAAAATGAGGTTTTAAAGGGAATTACAACCGAGATCCGCAAGGGTGAGGTTGTTGTTATAATCGGCGCCTCGGGCAGCGGAAAATCCACATTTTTGCGCTGTCTTAATCTGCTTGAGGAGCCCACCGGCGGAAAGATTCTTTTTGAGGGAACCGATATAACCGCCAAGGGAACGGATATTAATTTACACCGCAGAAAAATGGGTATGGTTTTTCAGCAGTTCAACCTGTTTCCGCATATGACTGTGCTTAAGAATATGACGATTGCACCCATAAAGCTTTTAAAGCTTTCCAAGGCCGAAGCCGAGGAGCGTGCCATGGCATTGCTTGAGCGCGTGGGGCTTGCCGACCGTGCGGATGCATACCCCAATCAGCTTTCGGGCGGGCAAAAGCAGCGTGTGGCCATTGTTCGTGCGCTGTGTATGCAGCCGGATGTTATGCTGTTTGATGAGCCAACAAGCGCACTTGACCCCGAAATGGTGGGCGAAGTTTTGAATGTTATGAAATCCCTTGCAGAGGACGGAATGACAATGGCAATAGTAACCCATGAAATGGGCTTTGCCCGCGAGGTTGCAAACCGCATTTTATTTATTGATGACGGTGTTATTGCAGAAGAAGGCACCCCCGAGGAAATCTTTGAAAACCCCAAGGGCGCACGGCTTAAGGACTTTTTAAGCAAGGTGCTTTAAAGCAGAATAACGGATTTTTCGGCCGGGCGGCAGGAGTAAACGGACATTCCGTTTGCTTCAAGCTCGGCCCTTGTTTTTTTTGCCCTTGCCGTGTCGGAAAAAACAGCAAAGCAGGCAGGCCCGCTGCCGGAAAGCGAAGCGACCTCGGCACCGCCGAGAATAAGCTTTTTAAAAAGCTCGGTATTGTCCCAAAGCGCCGAAAACGAATTTCCGAATGTTTTGCAAAGAACCTTTAAGCTGCCGCCGCTTAAGGCTTCAACCGTTTTTTGTATATCGGGTCTTTGGTAAGCAGTGTCATCAAGGCGGGAAAACATATCCGCAGTGGAGGTTTTTTTTCCACCCATAACAATCAAAATTTCACAGCACGGCATAGGGCTTAAGGGTGTGAGCTGCTCCCCTATCCCCTCGGCACGCTGTGTGCCGCCCCTGATTAAAAACGGAACATCGGCACCAAGGCTTGCCGCAAGGCAACAAAGGCGCGCATATGGAATTTCCGCTTCAAAAAGAGTGTTCAGCCCAACAAGCACTCCTGCGGCATCGGCACTGCCGCCGCCAAGCCCCGCCGCCGCGGGAATATGCTTTTTAAGCCGCACCGCAGCACAGGGAGAAATGCCGACTTCCGCAAAAAATAGCTGCGCGGCCCTTTCGGCAATATTGCTTTTAAAGGGAGCGCCGTCACATTCAAAATAAAAGCTGTTGCTTTTTTCCAAGCAAATGTCATCACAAATATCCACACTTTGCATAACGGTATCTATGCTATGGTAGCCATCCTCACGGCGACCGAGCACCGAAAGCGAAAGATTTATTTTGGCATTTGCCTTTATATAGAGCTTATTCACTGAATATCCTCCCCAAACGCACCGAGAGTGAATCGGCACAAAAAGCAATTTACCGCAGGTATTTTTAAAACAGCGTACAAAAGCATTGCACCCGCGGTGTTTAAAATAACATCATCAATATCGCTTGCGCCGGTGAGCAAAAGCAACTGCAAAAGCTCAATTGAAATAACCGAAAGCAAAACCGTAAGCAGCACCGCATACCGGTGTTGCTCCCACTTGAAAAGGCACTTCAAGAAAAACGGCAAAGGCATAAACGCAACAAAATTGCCCAAAATATTTTCAACCACATTCCAAACAGGCAGGCTTTTATCACGGTAGGCATTGAGAAACAGCTTGACTGTTTTAAACGGAATTAAATTGGTGCTTTCATTTACATAAGCCGAAAAGCCCTCGCGGCTCCACCCGAAAATACCGAATATATTGCGCCCCAAATTATCGTCTATAAGGGTAAAATCAATCATAAGAGCAATATAAAATGCAAAAAGCAAGGCTATTCGGCACTTCATAATTTTACAGCGCAGTTGCCTGTCATTCCTGCCGAGTGCGGAAAAAAAGGCGGAAAAATACCCGCTTACCACCACGGCCGTGCTCAAAAGAATTTTAACGGTATGGGAAAAGTGAAGTACATTAAAAGCCCCTAAAAGCATAAACGCAATCGAGGTAAAGCATAAAAAATAAAGCACCGACACAGCAAGGCTCGTATATCGTCGGTTCATATAATCACTCCGAAATTTAAATAAACACAAAATATTATTTTCTAATTAATTTTACAGCCATACGGCCTCTGTGTCAAGCCCCGCTGCACTAAATTAATGCCCTTACCTCTTTTGAAGTAAGGGCAATTTTAAATTAATCTTCATCTGCGGGGGTATTTTCCATAGATTTGGCAAAAGCTATGGGCAACATTGTAAAGCCGAATGAAATATGCTTTTCAACCAGGCGATATTTCTCCTCTGCCTCGGGTCCGCAGGAATTTGTGCCTATTCCCGAAACCTTGTAATCAATTCTCACGTGTGTTGCATATGGCTCGGAAAGCTCATCTGTGTGCTCGGCCGCTGCGAGCTGCTCGATGCTGTGGTTTAGAACGGAAATTTCCATTACATCATCAGCCTCAAAGCGCAGCCTGTCTGCAAGCTCAAGCCATTTGCACTCGGCATGATTTCCGTGCTCCTGCGGGCGCACATAATTGACATATTCCGCGGCGGCATTTGAGCTGTGAATACCAACCGTTCCGTGACGGAGCATATCACCGTAGCTTTCAAGCGGGCCGTTACCGAAATATTTAAATTCATCCTTTTCAAGCGGCAAGGCAAGCTCAAAGCCGAGGCGCGGGAGCCAAACAACCTTATCACGTATATCTCCCGAAAGAGCGGTTTTAACGCTGCCGTCGGCAAAGAAATCATAGGTTAATGTATACCTGAAGAAAGGCAACCGCGAAACACCCGCGGCAGAAGCGGTTACTACTACCCTGTTACCGCTCACCTCAACGGAATACACCTTACCGAACACGCAGTCAAAATTTTCACCCTGCCAAATATTGGTTCTGTCCCAATATGGCTTAACATTTCTGTCATTATCGGTCGTGGCACGGAAGTAAGAAAGGCGCATAGCCTCAGCCAATTGCTCCTCCCCGCCGATTTCTATGCTCGTTAAAAAGCCTGTTTGCTTTGAGAGCACATAACGGAAGCCGTCACCCGCGGCGATTACATCAAAATCCGTTTCTTCAAGTGCGAGGGGTGCTGAAGCAACCTCCGCCTTAACCGTGGGAACGGGTAATTTTTCCTGAAGCCGACCTATTTCAAGCCCACCCTGATCCGTCATTTTAACGGTGACAAAGCAACCGTAGCGGCAGGTTTCGGGCAGCTTTATTGCAGGAGATAAAACAAATGTGTTACCCGGCTTTGTGTTAAGTCTTACATTCTTCTTCTCAAGTGACTCGCCGTCACAGGTAATCTCATACTCAAAGGAAAAATCGTCAAATGATGTAAAATCAAAGCAATTCTTCAAAGCAAGCGCGCCGTCCTCCCAGCTAATGCGGAAAGGCGCATAAGTATTTTTAATTTCAAGTGTTCCGGGCTTAAAGCTTCGGTCGGCAAAAACCATACCGTCACAGCAGAAATTACCGTCGTGAGTAAGCTCACCTTCAAAATCTCCGCCGTATTTTTGAACACCGTTTTCAACAAACACATGGTCTGCCCATTCCCAAATACAGCCGCCTATGAGATTTTTGCGACGGTAAATTTCCTCCCAATAATCCCATATTCCACCGGGGCCGTTGCCCATTGCGTGAGCATATTCGCACATAAAGACCGGCTGCTTGATTTCCGGATTTTCGGACATTCCCACCAAAGCGCCGATACTCGGATACATTTGCGAATAAATATCCGTGTTATCGGGGTTGCCGAGGCGCGAAGCATCCTCACAGTGAACAAGTCGACCGTCCTTACGGGATTTAAGCCATTCTATCATATCGTGCTGGTTTTCGCCGTAGCCGCTTTCGTTTCCGGTTGACCAGATTATAATGCTTGCGTGCAGCTTATCGCGCTCATAAGCGCGCACCATACGCTCAAGAAATTCCTTGTGCCACAGCTCATTTCGGCAGGGCCAAATCGTATCCGATACATCGTAACCATACGAAACATTGGCATTTCTGCGCACAAAGCCGTGGGTTTCAATATCGGTTTCCAAAATAACATAAAGTCCGAGCTCATCGCAGTAATCCAAAAATTCGGGTGCGGGTGGGTAATGCGAGGTTCTCACCGCATTAATATTAAGGCGCTTCATAAGCTTTAAATCACGCAGAATTTCGGCATCGGTCATAGTCCAGCCGTTTTCAGGATGAGTATCGTGATGATTAACACCGCGAAGCTTTACAGGTCTGCCGTTTATAAGCAATTCGTTTTCCGGTGAAATTGCAATTGTTCTGAAGCCCACACGCCGTGTTATCGTTTCACCCGGCGTGCATAGCTTAACGGTGTAAAGCTCGGGAGACTCGGCATTCCAAAGCTTCGGCTCGTTTACCGTAAATTGAACCCTGCCGTTAACCGAGGCCGCCGCTTCAAGAAGCTGCTCACCGTCATAAAGCTCGGCGGAATAATCTCCATCGGCCGTGCATGCCACGGTGTTGCCCTCGGCCCTGATATCAAGCTCGAAAATATGCCCGTGCGGACGTGAAAGAACATAAATATCCCTGAAAATTCCGTTATAGCGGAATGCATCCTGGTCCTCAAGATAGCTGCCGCAGCACCATTTACGTACATAAACGCGAACGGTGTTTGTGCCGGAGCTTACAAACTCGGTAATATCAAATTCCGACATAAGGTGGCTGCCTTGCGTAAAGCCCACATACCTGCCGTTAATATAAAGCTCTGCTTCGGAGGAGACTCCCTCAAACACAAGGTAGGTATCAAGGCTTCCGTCATCAAGCTCAAAGCTGCGCTCGTAAATTCCCACCGGGTTAATATCCGGTACATAGGGCGGATCACAGGGGAACGGATAGTTGATATTGGTATAATTCGGCTTCTCGTAGCCACGTGTCTGCCAGCAGGAGGGAACGTCAATTGTGCCCCATTCCTCGGTTTCGCCGCCGCGGTCACCGTTATCAAAATAAATAAAGCGCCATTCGCCGCAAAGAGAGCGATAAATCCCCTCTCCCTCCGGAATGTACCAGCTACGCGGTTTCAAGCGATTTTCACTTGTTTTAGCGGGATTTTCATAATTTCGCATAACAATCACCGTGTCCTTATCAAATTGTGCCTAAATCGGCTTTTATTTGTTTTTTCAAAGCCTCCAGCGAGGAAAACCGCATTTCGGGTCTCACAAACCGCAGCAGACTGATTTTTAGCTTTTTTCCGTAAACATCGCCCGAAAAATCGCGAAGATATGTTTCGCTGATTACATAATCGCTTTTAAAAGTGGGGCGAACACCCAAATCCGTAATTCCTTCATAGCAGTTCCCTTCCACCTCGGCCTTAACGGCATAAACCCCGAAGCGCGGGCGCACAAGGCAGTCGGGAAAGCGCTGATTTGCCGTAGGAAAGCCTATTGTTCTGCCTCGGCAGTCCCCGTGGAGCACCTCACCGCTGTAGGTAAACGGCTTGTAAAGCAATGAATTTGCCGCCTCAATATTCCCGTCACGAACAAGTGTGCGTATTTCGGTTGAGGAAACAGCCACATCACCCTGCTTTACGGGCGGTTGGAAGTTAAGTACAATGCCGTTTTCTTCGCAAAGCCGCCGCAAAAGCTCGGTATCACCCTCGGCACCCTTACCGAAGCGGTAATTAAAGCCGCAAGAAATATAATCGGGCGAAAATTCGCTTTTTAAAAATTCAAAAAATCGGGTTGCCGAAAAATCGCGCATTTCGGCAAAGTCAAGTGCACACACCCTGTCAATTCCGAGGCTCAAAATTGCTTCTTCCTTATCCTCGGGCAGCATCAGTGCCATCGGCTCACCTGTCAGCAGTGCCTTTGGCGGCAACGGAAAAATAACCGCCGTTTTAAAAGCTTCCTCAGGTAGATTTAAAACCTCTCTGTGACCGATGTGAAGACCGTCAAAAGTTCCGAGTGCAATTGCATTTTTCATAATTCTCTCGCCCCCGGATAATTGATTACGCACTTAACAGCAAGCTGTGACACGGCATTTTCGGCAATTCCCACTCCCAAAAACAAATCTCCCCATTTTACGCGGAGCAGCTCTTCAGAATTAACCGCACCGATTTTAAGCCGTTCAAAATCCAGCTTTCCGCCGTTGCAAAAGCGTATTGCCTGCTTTTCGGTCACATTCACTTCTCTTAAATGCGCAACCGCCGTTTCCTCACTTAAAATATAATCGGATATATTTTCCTCTGTAAGGACATCGGCATCTACGCACTCCGAAATATCAAAGCCGGAGGCATAGGTACGCTCAAGTGCGCAAAGGCAGGCACCACAGCCCAAATATTCGCCTATATCCCGCGCAAGTGAACGGATATAGGTTCCCTTTGAAACGGTGGCCGAAACAGTGAAATCCGTGCCGCCGCCAAGCCCCGAAAGCAGCTTAAGCTTTAAAACCTCTATTTCTCTTTCGGGTATTTCGAGGTGCTCACCCCTGCGGGCCAGCTTATACATTGGAACACCGTTTTTTTTAAGTGCACTGTAGGCCGGCGGACGCTGGCGCTGCTTACCCGTAAAACGGAGCAGTGCCTCTGCGAGCCGATTGTCCGTAACACTCACAGGCGAGCTTGAAATAACATTTCCTGTAATATCATCTGTATCGGTGGAAATTCCCAAACGAATTACGGCGGTATAGGCTTTATCGGCCTCAAGCAAAAGGCTTGAAAGCGCCGTGGCCCGCCCCAGCAAAATCGGCAAAACACCGGTTGCCATGGGGTCAAGCGTGCCGGTATGCCCCACACGCTTTTCGTGGGCGAGGCGTTTAATACACGCCACTGCCGAGTAGGAGGTTATTCCACTCGGCTTATTCAGTAGTATCAGGCCCTGCATTGCTTTCCTCCATAGCCTCACCGACGGTTTTCAAAACAAGCTGCTTAACCTCATCAAGCGTTCCGCTTACCGTGGCACCGGCCGCACCCTTGTGACCACCGCCGCCGAGCTTGCCGCATATTGCAGAAGCATCAAGCGGAGGATAGGTGCGTAGGGAAACCTTAAATTCGCAGTTATCGGTCTGCTTAAGCGTTATTCCCGCCGAAACCCCCTCAACACTGCGTGAAATAACCGCAATGCCCTCAAGCTCGGTTCCGCTGCAACCGGTTTTTTCCTGCATTTCCGCAGTAACGGGCAACAGTATGCAGCGCCCGTTAAAATGAAATTCGGCAGCATCCAATACCATACGCTCAAGCTCCAAAAGCTTGCGTGACTTGGTATCGAACATAATACGGTTAATTTCGGGTGCATCTATGTTATATTCATAAAGTGCGGCAACTATATTATGGGTTTTGGCCGTCACATTGGAATATTTAAAGCAGCCTGTATCGGTTGCAATGCCAGTGTAAAGTGCCTTTGCCGTAATATCGTTTATATTAACGTGCATGGCACTTAAAAGCTCGTACATACATTCCGCTGTTGCGGCGGCATCGGAATCGAGATAAAGGTTTTCGGCAAATCTTGTGTTTGAAATGTGGTGGTCAATGTTCAAATCCACCCTGTCACCAAATTCCTCACACAGGCTGCCGAGCAGCCTTTTATCGGCAACATCCACCGCAATAACGGTTGCTTTCTCACGCGATATGTGGTCGGTCCGGCGCGCAAAATACCCGTATTTTTTCGGTATAACATCGGGACAGATAACGCAGGCAGTCTTGCCGGTCTCCTTAAGCCCGTAATAAAGCGCATAGGCAGAGCCGAGCGTGTCACCGTCGGGAGAAGCGTGTGTAAGAATAATATAATTGTTGTGCCGCCGCAGATACCTTACGGTTTGAGCTATGCTAAGCTCTCTGCAGCCGTTTTCGGTTTTATTCCTCATTACCCACATCCCCGTTCAAGGCTTCTATAATTCTTGAAATGTTCACGCTCTGCTCAATAGAATCATCAGCAACAAAGCGAAGCTCCGGCACCTTTCTCAAGGTGAGGGCAGAACCGAGCTCGCGGCGCAAAAAGCCCGCAGCACCCTTTAAAGCTTTAACCGAACTTACGGTTTTTTCATAGCCCTCTATCGCGCTGACATAAACCGTGGCATAAGAAAGATCGCCCGAAACATCCACCTTTACAATGCTTAAAAGCTTGCTCACGCGCGGGTCCTTCATTTCACGCAAAAGCTCGGAAAGCTTTAATTTAATATCCGAGGTTATTCGGTCAATTCTGTAGCCGGCCATTAATCCCTGTACTCCTCCATAATAAAGGCTTCAAAAATATCGCCCTCTTTAATATCGGCAAATTTTTCAAGACTTATGCCGCACTCATAGCCCTGTGCAACCTCTTTAACGTCATCCTTAAAGCGGCGGAGCGAAGCTATTTTATCCTCACAAACCACAATGCCGTCACGCACAACGCGAATCTGGCAGGCGCGCGTTACCTTGCCGCCTGTTATATATGAGCCGGCAACGGTTCCCACACTTGAAATCTTGTAAACCGTGCGAACCTCGGCAGTACCGAGCTGATTTTCACGGTATTTCGGGGCAAGCATACCCTTCATTGCGGCCTGAATTTCCTCAATGCAATCGTAAATTATGCGATACATACGCATATCAACACCGTCACGCTCGGCGGCGGCCTTGGCAACCGCATCGGGACGAACGTTAAAGCCGACTATAATCGCACCCGAGGTTTGCGCAAGCATAACATCGGATTCGTTCACGGCACCAACACCGCCGTGGATTACGCGAACCTTAACCTCATCATTTGAAAGCTTTTCAAGGCTTTCACGAACAGCCTCAACACTGCCCTGAACATCGGCCTTAACAATTATGCCGAGCTCCTTAAGGTCGCCCTCGCTCAACTGGTCAAAAAGATTATCAAGCGTTACGCGCTGCTTGGCGTTAAACAATTCTTCCTTGGCCTTCTGCTTTCTCTGCTCAACAAGCTCACGTGCAAGCCTTTCATCTGAAACGGCATCAAACACGTCACCCGCATTCGGGGTTTCGGCAAGACCCGTAATTTCAACCGGTACGGAGGGCCCCGCCGTTTTAAGCTCCTTGCCGTTTTCGTTGGTCATAACGCGCACTCGGCCCACGGCTGTTCCCGCAACGATTATATCCCCGCTGTTAAGGGTGCCGTTTTGAACAAGCAGTGAAGCCACAGGGCCTCTGCCCTTATCAAGCCGCGCTTCAATTACAATACCCTTTGCGCGCCTGTCGGGGTTGGCCTTAAGCTCCATAACCTCGGAAACCAGCAAAATATTTTCAAGCAGGCTGTCAATTCCGTCATGTGTTTTGGCTGATACGGGAACGCAAATAACATCGCAGCCCCACTTTTCGGGAACAAGGCCGTGCTCTGTAAGCTGTTGAAGCACTCTGTCGGGATTGGCCTCCGGCTTATCCATTTTATTTATTGCAACAATTATTTGAACCTCGGCTGCCTTTGCGTGGTTTATAGCCTCAATTGTTTGCGGCATAATACCGTCATCCGCGGCAACAACAAGCACGGCAATATCCGTTGCCATGGCACCGCGCTTACGCATAGAGGTGAATGCGGCGTGTCCCGGAGTATCGAGGAAAGTAATATCCTGCCCGTTGCAATTCACCCTGTAAGCGCCTATGTGCTGTGTGATTCCGCCGGCCTCGGTATCGGTAACGGCGGTATTTCTTATTGCATCAAGCAGGGAGGTTTTGCCGTGGTCAACGTGACCCATTACCACAACAACGGGGCTTCTGGGCTTCAGGTTTTCGGCATTGTCCTCGGTGTCGTCCATAATCTGCTCCTCAATGGTAACAACAACCTGCCTTTCTATTTTGGCACCCATTTCGGAAACAACAATTTCGGCTGTATCGTAATCTATAACCTGATTTACGGTTGCCATCATTCCGAGCTTCAAAAGCACCTTAATAACCTCGGCGGCAGTCTTTTTAAGAGCAGCGGCAAGCTCACCCACGGTAATTTCGTCACCAACGGTAACGGTTATGGGTGTTTTCTTTATGCGCTCAAGCTGCATTCTGCGCATTTTATCGGCCTCGGTTTCGCGCTTTGCGCCCTGCGGGCGGCGGTAATCCTGAGACTTCTGCTTAATCTTTTGCTTGCGTGAGAAATTGTCGCGCATGGTGTTTGCAGGTGCAATGCGCTCGTATTTCTCGTTGTATTTATCTATATTAACATTGGAGGTTCTTGTGTCAACATGACGAATTTCGGCAGGTCCGCGCTTGGGTGCTTCACCCGGCTTTTTGTCCTTCTTCTGTGAAACAAAGGGCTTCGGATCGGATACACCGTGCTTCTTCTCCTCTTTTTTCTCGGGAGCAGGTGCTTTCTTTTCTTCGGCTTTTTTCCCCTCTGCCTTTTTCACATCTGCAGTCTTTTCGGGCGCGGATTTTTTCTCACTCTTTTCGGCCTTTTCCGGTTCTGCTTTCTTTTCCTTCTTTTCGGCAGGTGCCGCTTTTTCGGTCTGCTTTTTCGGGGCCTCCGGCTTTTCGGTTTCGCCCTTTGCGGCTGCGGCCGCAGCCTTAAGCTGCTCCAAAACAGCCATTTGCTCGGCGAGCTTTTTGTTTTTTTCATCCTCTCTTGCCTTTTTGGCCGCCGCGCGAAGCTCGGCACCCATGGCAAAATAAGCATCAAAGCTCTTTACCTCGTTTTTCTTTATAAGGGTATTAAAAACCAAGGCTATTTCATTTTCGTCAAGCACGGCACCGCTTTTTTTCGCAGCACCGGTTTTATCCTCGACAATAGCTATAATATCCTTTGAAGTCAGCCCGAAATCCTTAGCAAGCTCACTTATTTTATATTTATTCGTCATTAGCTTTTCCTCCTTCAATATACGCCTTTAAAACGGAATCGGCAAACACGCTGTCATTCACCGTCAAAACACCGCACCTTCGACCGACAGCCGCCGACATTGCTTCCATATCAATGCCCGTTAGCATAAGCAGCCTCGCGGAATACCTTTTGCAATAATAATCTATCTCTTTGCGGCTTTTTTTTGAAACATCCTCCGCACAAACGGCAAGCACGGCCTTTCCGCGCGCAAGCGCTTCAACCGATGCCTTCATACCGTAGCAAAGCCTTCCCGCCTTTGCCGCAAAACCGAGCATTGTAATGATTTTATTATTCAAGCAGCATAAGCTCCGTTTCGATTTTTTCGTAAATTTCCTTAGGCACCGCCACGCCGAAGGCTCTTTGCAGTGCCCCCGATTTTTCGGCCCTTTTAAGGCATTCGGGCGATTTGCAAACATAAGCCCCGCGGCCGTTAACCCTGCCGGTAGCATCGGCCGAAATTACACCCTCGGGTGTTCGCACAATGCGCAGCAGCTCACGCTTC
>CAZKUO010000045.1:0-12291 GCA_964555975.1 uncultured Ruminococcus sp.
ACTTTTGAGTTGTTTTTTCTATTTTTTTGTTACCTATCTATTGTATCATAACATTTGTTTCTGCGTTTACAGCAACCGCTTTTTACGGCGGTTTTATTTGTGCTGATTTTGGGGTTTATTTGGGGTTTATTATAACAAAAAACGGCTTAAAATCACTAAAAGTCGCAAAAGGCAAAAACGCCGAAAAGCCTTTAATGATGCGGTTTTACAAGCAATCACGGAAAATTAACAAAAGTAAAATAATGCACTTAAAATCCCTCGGTAGCGATACCGTACCGGTTCAAGTCCGGTCAGCGGCACCAAAACAAAAATCCGTTCTCTTTTTGAGGGCGGATTTTTGTTTTGTATTATTCATTTGTGAAGGTTTTTTGTAATGAACGATGAAGTCGCTTAGCCGATGAAAAATAAACAATTGTTATCAGAGCAAATAGAATTGCAATTTTTAAAAAATAATGCTTGACAAATCCTCGATTAAGAGCTATAATACAAATAACGAACAAATGTTCGGGAGGAGAAAATTATGACATTATCAATGCTTTTAAGAACATTTTTTGAATTTGTAATGCTTTTTGCGGTGGTTTGGGGAATTTTTAATGAGGATAAGCTTGTCGCCTTTGAAAAGCGTGTTATTTGTAATTTGCGCCGCCGCAGACTTAGGGTTGTAAAGCGCGCCGCTTCGGAAGTGCGCAGGGTTGTGTGACGGAGCGCAATTCCCTCACTCTGCAAAGTAGGTACTGTCAAATTAATAAAAGCCACATTCGTGCAGTCATTAGGTTGCACGGGTGTGGCTTTTTTATGTGGTGTAGCTTAGGCAAGCGAGAATAAATCCGAACCTGTTTTTTACGTGCGGATTTCTCGCATAGTCTTGTTTAAATACTCGTAAATCCGCCTTTTCAGGCAGATTCGGATTATTCTCGCTTGCCTAACCTGTTATATCGGTTATTACGGTGTTGCTGCCCATAGCTTCAGGCAACTTGCCGTCCCATTTATCATAAAACTTGGATTTGATTATTTGATCATTGAGCGAGCTTTTGATTTTTTCGTTTGCCTCGGCTTCGGCCTCTGCGGCAATTCGTGTAGCCTCTGCCTCGGCTTCGGCTGCGGTAATGGCAACCTTTTTATCCGCCTCGGCCTTTGCTACGGCGGTTTCGTTTTCTATTTCCTGCTTTTCCTTTACCTGCTGTGCAATGGATTTTTCCGAAATTGCCTTATTATAGTCCTCTTCAAAATCCATTTGGTTTACAACAACCTTTAAAATCTCAATTCGGTTCTCACCGTATTTTTCTTCAACTGAAGCGGTAAGTTTTTCTTTAATCATCGGCTCTATTTTCGAGCGGTTGGTAACATCAGCGGCGCCAAGCTCAATCATTGCTGATTTCGTTGCCGAAGAAACAAGATCCTCGGATACGAGATTATCCGTATTGCTTACATTGCTGAAAATCCAAGCCGAGGCATTGTTTGAAATTTGGTATGTAACAACTATATCGGCAGCGTAAACGGGCGTTTTTTCAAGAGTTTCGCCCCACACCTGTGCTTCAATATGGGTATCCTGCTGCTTGTTGTTCACAAGCTTAATGCTTTGCGCAAGCGGAATTTTCAGATTAAAGCCCTGCGGCACCGTGTTTTCAGAAATTTGCCCGAAGGTTGTGCGAACACCGGTATAGCCCGTGGGAACCACCGAAAACGAAAGAGCCGCAACAACTAAAACCGCACCTGAAACTGCGGCAGGCAAGCGCAGCTTTTTTCTTTTGCCATCCTTTGAAGCAGTGAAAACAATTGCAGCAAGCAGGCAAAGCCCGCCGAAGGCACCTATAACAATATTCAACAGCATACTATGTACCTCACATTCCTTTTTAAATAAATTATAAAATCTCGGCACCGTATGTCAAGCAACAAAACGGTAACAAAAAAGTGATATAAGACATTTTCACGGGCTTGGCATATTATGTATTAAACGATACTGCGGGATATGCGAAAATTATTATTATTTGTCAGGCGTGACGGGCCAAAGACCTTGCCACACTTAGGCTTTACGGAGTGAAAAAAATGAATAGATATATTATTACAACAGGCACCGTTACCTATGCTATAAAGGGTAGAAATTTACTGCAAAGAAAAGGCTTTAAAGCGAGAATAGAAAAAACCGTTTCCGGCAAAGGCGGTGCGGGCTGCGGCTACGGCATTTCGGTAGAGGGAGATATAAAGTCGGCAGAGGCGGCCTTGCGACAGGCCGGTGTTAAAATTCTTGAAATCAACATCGGTTAGTAAAAGAAGAATGCCCATATTGAAAGGATTGGTGATTATTGTGATTTATCTTGATAATGCGGCCACCACAGGCAGAAAGCCGCAGACGGTAATTAACGCTGTGGCCTCGGCCTTGAAAAGCGGCAATGCAAACCCGGGAAGAAGCGGCCACAGCTTATCAATGCACACAGCGGCAAAAGTGTATTCCGTAAGAAATGAGCTTGCAGATTTTTTCGGGGCTTCCGGTGCGGAAAATGTTGTTTTTACCCTTAATTGCACACACAGCATAAACTGTGTTATAAAAGGGCTTGTGCGCGCAGGCGACAAGGTGGTTATATCCTCACTGGAGCATAACGCCGTAACAAGACCGCTTTACAAAATAGGTGCCGCAACACAAACGGCCGAGGTTTCTCTTACGGATGATAACATAACCGTAAGCAACTTTGAGAGGCTTATAAGCTATGACACACGGCTTGTGATATGCACAGGTGCCTCAAACGTGCTGGCCAAGGTACTGCCCATAGCAAAAATAGGTGCGATTTGCCGTGCCAAGGGTGTGCCCTTTGCGGTTGATGCCGCTCAAAGTGCCGGTGTTATGCCGATTAATATGCAAAAGCAAAATATTGATTATTTGTGCATAGCGCCTCACAAGGGTCTGTATGCACCGATGGGTATCGGAGTGTTGATTTGCGAGGGGCCGATTGAAAACACAATTATAGAGGGTGGCACGGGAACCGCCTCCGCCGACCCCGCACAACCGGATTTTTTGCCGGAAAGACTTGAGAGCGGCACAATTAACGTGCCGGGAATTATAGGCACGGGAGAGGGACTTGAATTTGTTAAGGGTATTGGAACAGAAAAAATTTACAGGCACGAAAACGAGCTTTGCTCACACCTGTATCACGGGCTTGCAAAGTTAGGCTCTGTAAGACTGTACACACCCGAGCCCAAGCTCGGTGAGACCGCCCCGATTGTGACCTTTAATTTCAGCAGTAAAACAAGCAGTGAAACAGCAAATTATCTGAACAGCAAAGGTATAGCCGTAAGAGCCGGTCTTCACTGCGCCCCGAGTGCACACAGTATGATGGGAACCCTTGAGAGCGGAGCCGTAAGGGCGGCACCGTCGGTTTTTAACGGTTTTTCCGACATTCAGGCACTTATAAACGCCCTTAAAGCATTTCGTTAAAATCACGCTTTTAGGGCTGTACATTACTTTCAAAACAAAAAATTTAAAAAAAGGAAAAATAATACTTGATTTTAATCTTGGAATGTGGTATTATACTATGGCAGTCGAAATTTCGGTTGCCTTTTATGCGCTGATAGCTCAGCTGGATAGAGCGTCTGGCTACGGACCAGAAGGTCGGGAGTTCGAATCTTCTTCAGCGCGCCAGAAAAAAGCATCGACCTTGTCGGTGCTTTTTTCAATAAAAACAATATCTGCAGCACACAAGGCATTTTATCCTGCCTTTTTCTCTTTGAAAACGTGGCAAAATAGAGAAATTTAAAGGCTTGAAATTTACAATTCACTGTGATATAATACCAATTAGGTTAAAGGGAGTAGCCGGCGGTCGTAAGCGACTGCGGCAAAATGCGTCAATACACGGCTTCGGCCCGCATTTGCATTAAACAGCAAGACTTTTACCGTACATATTCTGTGCGGCAGAAGTCTTTTTTAAAAGAAAGGTTGTAGATTAAAAAATGTCCTGGAGTGATTTTTCTTTTCTGGTACAAAATTTTGCGGCATTGCTCGATTGGCGCTATGTTGCCATGTGGGCTATCGGAGGAATACTGATTTTTCTTGCGATAAAGTATGAAATGGAGCCCACCCTGCTTCTGCCGCTCGGCTTCGGAACAATATTGGTAAACATCCCCTTTTCGGGTGCTGTTGACAGGTTGGTAGACGGCAAAACCGAAAGCGGTGCCCTTTCCACCCTGTTTTCTGCGGGAATTTCAAACGAGCTTTTTCCGCTGATACTGTTTATCGGTATCGGTGCAATGATTGATTTCGGCCCGTTGCTTTCAAACCCCAAGCTGATGATTTTCGGCGCGGCGGCACAGTTCGGAATATTTTTCACCTTCTGCCTTGCCTCGATTTTCTTTGATATTAACGATGCAGCCTCTATAGGAATAATCGGTGCGGCTGACGGCCCGACGGCGATTGTGGTTTCACAAAAGCTTAATTCCTCATATCAGGGTGCAATAATGGTTGCGGCATATTCATATATGGCGTTAGTACCGATTATTCAGCCACCTGTAATAAAGATGCTCACAACCAAAAAAGAGCGTATGATAAGAATGCCCTATGCCGATAAGCAGGTTTCAAAGCTCACAAAAATACTTTTCCCCATAATCATAACGGTTGTTGCGGGTATTGTGGCACCCGAATCCGTGGCGCTGATAGGCTTCTTGATGTTCGGTAATTTAATTCGTGAGTGCGGGGTGCTCAATTCCCTTTCGGAAACGGCACAAAATGTGCTTGCAAACCTTGTAACCATTTTCCTCGGACTTACAATAGCCACACAAATGCAGGCGGAAAAGTTCCTCCAACCTAACACACTTTTAATTTTAGGGCTCGGCCTCTTTGCATTTATTTTCGATACCGCAGGCGGCGTTCTTTTTGCAAAATTCCTTAACCTGTTCCTCAAAAACAAGATTAACCCTATGATTGGTGCGGCGGGAATTTCCGCTTTCCCAATGTCGGGGCGTGTTGTTCACAAAATGGGGCTTAAGGAGGATCCTCAAAACTTCCTGCTTATGCATTCAATAGGTGTTAATGTTTCCGGCCAGATTGCCTCGGTTATAGCGGGCGGTCTTATACTCAATTTCTTCGGAGGGATTTGACTATGAGCTTTAATCCAATGAATTTTGTGAATAATTTAAACTATCTTGCCGTAGGTATGATAAGCATTTTTGCGGTTATAGGCGCCATTGCCTTGATTACCGTGCTGTTGAATAAAATTTTCACCAAGAAGAAATAATACTTTTTGAAAGGGTGGTCCTTGTAAATGCTGCTTGACCCTAAAAACACAAAGAAAATACTTTTCTTTATAGCCTTCGGCGCAGCCTGCTTTGCCGCTTTCAAAAATTTGGGAGCACTGCTTTCGCTTGCGGGCGGGGTTGTTGCGGTTTTTCGCCCTGTTATTACCGCCCTTTGCATTGCATTTGTCCTAAACGTCCTCTTTGCTGCCCTTGAAAACCGCGTTTTTCGCTTTATGGAGAAAAGTCCGCATACTTTTGTAAGGCGTGCAAAAAGGCCGCTTTGCCTGGTTTTAACCTACCTTGTGGCATTCGGCATAATTATTCTGCTTATTGCGGTAATAATTCCGGAGCTTATAGATACCTGCGTTGGGCTTACTGAAAAGCTCCCATCCTTTATGAATGATGTGCGCGTATTTGTTGAGGACACACTTGATAAGTTTAATTTCTCGCAGGACCTTGTGCCGAACATTAAAATTGATTGGGCACAGGTTGCCGAAAGCATAAAGAATTATCTTATGAACTATTCGGAAGCGATTTTCGGCAGTGCCTACAGCATTACCACTTCGGTTTTCTCTGCGGTTTACAACACCGTGTTCAGTATTATGATTTCGGTTTATATTTTGGCCTGCAAGGAAAAAATCGGAAGCTTTGCTTCAAGGTGCATAAATGCCTTTGCTCCCAAAAAGCTTGCCGATACGCTTTATCATCTTGCAAGCATCACCTACAACAGCTTTGCCAAATTCATCGGCGGTCAGCTTACCGAGGCAGTGATTTTGGGTGTGCTGTGCTTTTTGGGGATGACAATTTTGCGTTTCCCCAACGCGGCAATTATTTCAATTTTCATTTGCATAACCTCGTTGGTGCCCATAATAGGTGCCACCGTCGGTGTGATTGTGGGATTTTTGCTGATATTTATTGTAAGCCCCGTAAAGGCACTGCTTTTCCTTGTCTTCTTTGTGGTGCTTCAACAGCTTGAAGGCTCACTCATATATCCGCGTGTTGTCGGCAAATCGGTCGGTCTGCCGGGTGTTATAGTTGTCTGTGCGGTTTTGGTTGGCGGTAACATCGGTGGAATTTTCGGTGCACTTGTCGGTGTTCCCACCTCTGCCGTGCTTTATACGGTATTGCGCGAGGCGGTTGAGCGCAGAACGCAAAAGCTCCCCTCCCCGCCCGATAACGGCACGGAGCAATAATCAATAATCACATAAACAGAGCATCACCCTGCACGTGAAGCACAAGGTGATGCTCTGTTTTTAATATTTCTATTTTATTAAGACAGCGTTGCCGCCATAACTGCTTTAATGGTATGCATACGGTTTTCAGCTTCGTCGAAAACAATTGATTGCGGGGACTCGAAAACGCTGTCGGTCACCTCAAAGGCATCCATATTAAACCTCTCGCCCATTTCTTTCCCTACACCCGTTTTCCAATCATGATAGGCAGGCAGGCAATGCATAAACACGGTTTCGGGCTTGGCGGAAGCCATAAGCTCATCATTTACCTGATAGGGTGAAAGTGCCTTTATGCGCTCCTCCCACACCTCTATCGGCTCACCCATTGAAACCCAAACATCGGTGTAAATAACATCGGCATTTTTAACCGCTTTTTTCGGGTCGGTTTCAAATTTGAGGGTAGCTCCGCTCGTTTTTGCAATATCATCGCAGGTTTTTACAAGCTCACTGTCGGGGAAATAACCTTCGGGTGCGCAGGCAGTAAAATTAAGCCCCATTTTGGCACACCCCACCATAAGCGAATTGCCCATATTATAGCGGGCATCCCCCATATAAACAAAGTTTATGCCGCGAAGACGACCGAAATGCTCCTTAATTGTAAGAAAATCCGCCAAAATTTGTGTGGGGTGAAATTCATTGGTCAATCCGTTCCACACCGGAACACCCGCATATTCGGAAAGCTCCTCAACAATTTCCTGACCGTAGCCGCGGTATTCTATTCCGTCAAACATACGGCCTAACACCCTTGCGGTGTCTGCAATGCTTTCTTTTTTGCCTATTTGCGAGCCGCTCGGGTCGAGGTAGGTCACGCCCATTCCGAGGTCGTGCGCCGCAACCTCAAAGCTGCACCTCGTTCTTGTGCTTGTTTTTTCAAAAATAAGGGCAATGTTTTTGCCTTGGCAGATGTTGTGTGGAATGCCGTTTTTCTTTTTGTATTTTAGCTCTGCCGCCAAATCCAAAAGCAGACCTATTTCCTCTGCCGAAAAATCCAAAAGCTTTAAAAAGCTTTTTCCCTTTAAATCCATTTTCTTTACACCTCACAGGCCTTTTTAAGTATTTCAACAGCTTTTTCAAGTAAATCATCGGGTATGTTAAGCGCGGGCAAAAGCCTTACCTTGTTTTTTGCCTTTATAACAAGTACACCCTTTTCAATACATTCGTTTATAATTTCACCCGCATCCTTTACGGTTTCAATGCCTATCATAAGCCCCATTCCCGAAACGGATTTCACACCGCTTGCGTTTTTGAGCGTGTTGAAAATATATTCCGATTTACGCTTAACCTCATTAAGCAGCTTTTCGTCAATGCGATTTATAATATTAAGCGCGCCCGCACAGGAAACGGGATTTCCGCCGAAGGTTGAACCATGACTGCCGGGATTTAATACATTTCGTACCTTTTCACCAAGCAAGGTGGCCCCAATCGGCAATCCGCCGCCAAGCCCCTTTGCAGTTGAAACAATATCGGGCATAATTCCATAATTCATATATGCGTAAAGCTCACCTGTTCTGCCGTTGCCTGTTTGCACCTCATCTGCAATTAAGAGAATGTCCTCTTTTTGTGCGATTTCGTAAAGCCCAGAAACAAATTCGGGTGTCAACGGCATAACACCGCCCTCGCCCTGCACACATTCAAACATAACGGCGGCAATTTTTTTCTCCGAAATAAGTTGCTTTACAGAGTCAATATTATTGGCCTCGGCATAGCAAAAGCCATCGGTTAAGGGCAAAAAGTCCTTGTGGAACACATCCTGACCGGTAGCGGCCAATGTGGTAACGGTTCTGCCGTGAAAGCTGTTTTTAAGGGTTATTATGTTGTAATAAGCCTTACTCTTTTTCTCACTTGCATATTTTCTTGCCGTTTTAATTGCGCATTCGTTGGCCTCGGCTCCCGAATTTGAAAAGAAGACCTTTTTCATACCCGTTCTCTCGCACAAAGCCTTTGCAAGCTCTACGGCCGGCTCAGTGTAATAAAGGTTTGAGGCGTGCTGTATTTTATTTAACTGCTCGGTTACGGCGGCAGTCCAATCACTGTCTGCCGCACCGAAGGTGTTAACTGCAATACCGGTTGAAAGGTCGATATATTCCTTTCCGTTTTCGTCGGTTAAAAGCGAGCCCTTACCGCCCGTAATCACAACGGGAAAGCGTGCGTATGTATTTGCAATATACCGGCTGTCGTTTTCCTTAATGCTTGTCACTTTTATCACCTACTGCGCAAACCATGGTGCCCGCACCCTCATCGGTCAGTGTTTCAATAAGCAGTGCGTGAGGCACACGGCCATCCATAATTATCACCTTTTTAACGCCCCTGTGAATGGCATCTATACAGCATTCAACCTTGGGTATCATACCGCCCGAAATTGTCCCGTCACGGAACAATTCCACCGCTTCCTCAATATCAATGCAGGATATTAAGGATTCGGGATCGTCCTTATCCTTCAAAATGCCAGCAATGTCCGTCATGGAAATCAGTCTTTCCGCATTCATTGCCCCCGCAATATAAGCAGCTGCGGTATCGGCATTTATGTTGTAAACATTGCCCTGCATATCACACCCCACGGTTGATACAACGGGAATGTAATTATGCTCAAGCAAATCGAAAATAGGCTCAACGTTCACCTTTGTAATATTTCCGACAAAGCCTAAGCGCTCGTCCTTAGGCTTTGCCTCAATGAGATGACCGTCCATACCGGAAATTCCCATTGCCTTACCGCCGTTAATTTCAAGCAGATTTACAAGGCTCTTATTAATTTTGCCCGCAAGCACCATTTGAACAACATCTGCGGTTTCCTTATCGGTCACACGAAGACCGTCCACAAAAACCGATTCCTTGCCGAGCCTTTTCAGCGTTTCGGTAATTTCGGGGCCGCCGCCGTGAACCAATACCACCTTAACACCTATAAGGGACAAAAGTACAATATCCTCCATTACCTGCAGCTTCAGTTCCTCGTTTATCATGGCATTACCGCCGTATTTAATAACAACGGTCTTGCCGTAATATTTTTGAATATAAGGCAGTGCCTGTGTCAGAACCTCGGCACGCTGCGCGTTTGTAATATTTATCGGCATATTCAAGCACTCCTTTAGCTGTTATGTACGGTAGTCACCGTTAATTTTAACATAATCATATGTGAGGTCACAGCCCCATGCGGTGGACGTGTATTCCCCGCTGTTAAGCTCAACCGAAATTTCAATTTCGCTTTCAAGCAAAATTTCCTTTGCCTTTTCTTCGCTGAAGGGTATTCCCGCGCCGTTTTCGCAAACCGCAATTTCACCCTTGGGCGATTTAAAGGAAACGTCTATTTTATTTACATCAACATCGGCCCCCGAATAGCCTATTGCGCAAAGCACACGCCCCCAGTTGGCATCCGCACCGAACATTGCCGCCTTTGTAAGGGATGAGCAGATAACGGATTTTGCAACCGTTTTTGCGGTTTCCTCCGTCTTTGCCCCGCTCACCTTACATTCAATAAGCTTTGTTGCACCCTCGCCGTCACCCGCTATTTTGCGGCAAAGATAAATATTCACGGTGTTAAGCGCTTTCATAAAGGCATTAAATTCTTCACCGCAGGCAGTGATTTCCTCATTACCCGCCATTCCGTTTGCAAGCACGCAAACCATATCGTTTGTAGAGGTATCACCGTCTACACTTATCATATTAAAGGTGTTTTTAATATCTCCCTTTAAAGCAATATTCAGCATTTCGGGGGAAATTGCACAGTCGGTGGTTATGAACACAAGCATGGTTGCCATATTCGGGTGAATCATACCCGAGCCCTTTGCAATTCCGCCGATTTTACAGGTTTTACCGCCTATTTCAAAGCTTACGGCAATCTCCTTAATTTTTGTGTCGGTGGTCATAATTCCCTCTGCGGCGGCTTCACTGCCGTTATCGGAAAGAGATGAGGCTAGCGCCGGTATGCCGTTTTTTATCGGCTGAATATCAAGCGGCTGACCGATAACACCTGTGGATGCCACAACAACATCACTTGCATTAATACCAAGCTCCTCCGCCAAAAGAGCGCAGGTTTGCTCGGCAATTTCAATTCCGTTTTCGTTGCAGGTGTTGGCATTGCCGCTGTTGCAGATAACCGCCTTGGCATAGCCGTCGGAAATATTGCTTTTTGTAACGGTGAGCGGTGCGCCCTTTACAAGGTTTGTTGTGTAAACAGCGGCGGCGGCAGCCCTTTTTTCGCTCACAATAAGCGAAAGGTCGCGCTTTGTGCGGTTTTTTCTTATTCCGCAGTGAACACCGCCCGCCTTAAAGCCAGTTGCGGCGCAAACGCCGCCCTTTATAAATTCCATAGTCAATTCCTCACAATATATTTACAAATTAAGTCCTGTTTTCTCATCAGCGCCGAGCTTTAAATTCATACACTCAACAGCCGCTCCCGAAGCTCCCTTACCGAGATTGTCATATCGGGAAACAAGCAATATCCTCTCGTCATTTCCGAATACGGAAATTTCCATTGAGTCCTTAAAGCTCAATCGGTTTGCCGCAATAAAGCCGTTTTCGTCGCTGTCTTCGTTGTATTTAACAATGGGTCCCGAATATTTTTCACTGTAAAGCTTCTTTATATCATCCACACTGCCGTTTATCATACCTTTGAAAATCGGCACGGTAACCGCCATACCGCTGTAAAAATCGGCAACAATCGGCGAAAACACAGGTGCGTTTAAAAGCCCCGTAACCTTTGCCATTTCGGGCAGATGCTTATGCTGCTGTGCTATTCCGTACTGACGGGGTGAGCCTAACAGCGCATCTCTGTTTTCCCCCTCGTATTCGGCAATCATTTTTTTGCCGCCGCCGCTGTACCCCGTTACCGAAAAGCAGGAAAGCAGAGCAGCTTTATCAAGAAGCCCTTTTTCAATAAGCGGATAAATCAGTGCTATAAACCCGCTTGCATGGCAACCTGGAACGGCAATTCTTTTGCCATCAACCACCCTTTGCCTGTGCTCTGCGGATAATTCGGGAAAGCCGTAAGCCCAATCGGGATTTGTGCGGTGTGCGGTTGAAGTGTCGATTATCACGGTATTATCGTTTTCAACAAGGGAAACAGATTCCACCGCCGCAGCATCCGGTAAGCACAAAAAGGCAATATCGGCACTGTTTATGGCTTCCCGCCTTGCAGACACATCCTTTCGCTTTTCATCACTTAAAGAAATCAGCTCAACGTCGGTTCTGTTTTCAAGTCTTTCGTAAATACGAAGGCCGGTTGTTCCGGCACTGCCGTCAATAAATATTTTTTTCATTTAAAAGCTCCGTAAAATAATCAATTTGCTTTCGCACCGAGGAAGGTCCCGTGCTTCCCGCCGATATTCGCTTATTAACACAAGCTTCAAGCGAAATCTCGGCATAAAGGTCATCATCAAAGGTCGGGTCAAATTTTTTGTATTCCTCAATCGGCAGGCTTTCAAGCACAAAGCCGTTTTTAATGCAATACCCCACAATTTCACCCACGTGCTTATAAGCCGTTCTGAACGGCATACCCTTTTTCACAAGATAATCCGCAAGGTCGGTTGCATTTATAAAGCCCTCATTTGCCGCCTTAAGCATATTTTCCTTGTTGGTTTTCATTGTGGCAATCATCGGGGCGAATATTTCAAGGCACTTCTTAACTGTATCGACCGCATCGAAAACAGCCTCCTTATCCTCCTGCATATCCTTATTGTAAGCAAGCGGAAGCCCCTTAAGGGTGGTAAGCAGTGCCATAAGGTCGCCGTATACCCTGCCCGTTTTACCGCGCACCAATTCCGCCATATCGGAATTTTTCTTTTGCGGCATAATGCTTGAACCCGGGGTATAGCTGTCGTCAAGCTCGGCAAACTTAAACTCC